>JANWJL010000010.1 GCA_025451885.1 Candidatus Microgenomates bacterium | reverse complement strand
ACTGTACTAATACTGCCGGGTCTGGTGGCCGCGTACTATCAGCGCTGGCAGTCACCGGTGGAGAAACGCTCTATGTTTATGTGGGGGGGGCAGGATCGGGTAGTACAGCAGGCTACAATGGTGGAGGTGGAGGTGCTTTAACAACTTACGTTGGAGGAGGCGGAGGTGGAGCATCAGATATACGGCAGGGCGGATCAGCTCTTGGTAACCGGGTACTCGTAGCCGGAGGTGGTGGTGGAGCAACGTATATAAGCGGTAGCGGTGGAGCAGGAGGAAATTCCGGAGGAACAACGGGAAGTAACGGAACACCCTACACCTCTGGCGGTGGAATTGGTCATGGATTTGGTGGCACAGCGTCAGCAGGAGGAGCAGGAAGCACCGGTGCACAGGGAAATGGAACCGCCGGTTCATCCGGTCAAGGTGGTAATGGAGGACGTCCGGCAAGTCCTGTAATCGGTGGTGGTGGTGGTGGTGGTGGATATTATGGTGGAGGTGGTGGTGGTGGATATGCAAGTTCGGGAAGTTTTGGAGGAGGCGGAGGAGGCTCTTCATATGCAGGAACCGGTACATCAGTCGTTACCCACACGGCAGGATACAACAGTGCGGGCAATGGCTCTGTTAGAATAAGCTGGGGGCAGGCAACCTGTTCCACCGGCGCTACGAGCTTCACCAAATTTTTCCGTCCGTTCTTTGGTAATGGGCCGACCATCTCTCCTGCGACATCAACGGATCTTGTCGTCAGAAACTATGTCGACAAAAAGCCCACGGTTACCGCCACCCCCACTCCAACCAACACCCCTACTCCAACCAACACCCCTACTCCTACTACCTACGCCCAATACTGTTACTGAGGATCAACGATAATTTACAAGGAATTTGTAGGGTAAACTTTCTATACTCAGAGTAACTTATGAAACGAATTCGCAAACACTTATTCCTTTCTATAACCGCCTGCTTGATAATCCTCTTTGGTTTCACAGCTTGGGCTTTCAAACAGGGACTAATTCCAGAAGGGTTTTTAAAATACGGTTCCTCCAAATCACGTCCGGAACTTCTTGAAGATTATGCGCAGATTGTGTTAAGAAATTGCAAAACTTCCGCTCATTCTCTGGGCTGCTATGATAGTGAGATTCCAAAACTCATGGATCCACCGTATTCCATTACTATGGAGGAAGCCTTTGAGGTAACAAAGATTGTGCAAAAGAAAAATCCGAAATATCTTTACTGTCATGTCCTGGGTCACAATATCAGCGCCAAAGAAGAACGTAAAGACCCCGGCAAGTGGAAAGATATTATTCCGCGTTGTCCCGCCACCATGTGCAACAACGGCTGCGTTCATGGTTCGGTCATGGCCCGCTACCAAAGTGAGACTCTAAATGACGCGCAGATTAATAAACTGATTCCGGAATTAAAAACCGTCTGCGAACCGCGAAAAAGCTGGAATCCTGTCCCGATAGAAAGAAACATGTGTATTCATGCGTTAGGACACTTAAGTATATACGTGACAAATGCCGATATACGTAAATCTGTTGAAATGTGCGATAAGATCACCGCCAATCATAAGGATTCCCTGGACTGCAAACAGGGTGTCTTTATGTCGCTTTATCAACCTCTTGATCCGGATGATCTGGCCCTTGTTAAATACAAAACTCCAAAAGCCGAAGATGTTGCGTCTTTCTGTGATAAATACAAATATGATTCTGAGGCATGGTCGGCGTGCCGCCGGGAATCATGGCCGCTTTTCTATGGAGAGCTCCAAAAGCCGGAAGGTGCTGTTAAATTTTGCTCATATTCAGATGACCCTCAGGAAAAAAAACTCTGTTATAACCACGTTCTGCATATAGTAACCATACTTTTTCTTATCCGAGAGGGCGATCCGACGAGACTCTCTCAGTTCTGTAATAAAATCCCCAAACCTTTTGACGGCCTGTGCTATGGTTCTGCCGCTATACGCCTTGTACAGATAGATCCACAGTTAACTAATAAAGCTATAAACACCTGCAAGATCCCCGTGGATCAACAATTACAAAACTACTGTTTTAAAATGCTTATCGGGGTGAGCATATCTTATTTTCATCCTGAATCCTCCAAGGACAAACAATTTTGCAATGTCTTTCCGGATCAATGGAAGGATATATGCCACAAGGTGCACTCAACCAAACATAATCTTTCTAACTATTCCGAAGATCCTGTTTTTATCGAACTTGGGAACTTTTATCCGCAAAATCAGGTGATACAATAAGTAGGTGGCAAAATTCTCTTGCATTGTTGTTCTCATAATCTGCGTATCCTTTCTCCTTTATAAGGATCTTGGTTCTAAAAAAAATCATTTGGAGCAGAATGCCCAACAGATTATGGCCCGTTGCGACAATCAAAAATACCCGGAGGTCTGTTTTGATAAAGAAATTCCCAAACTTATGGATAGTCCTTCAAATCTTTCTATGGAAGAGGCCTTTGAGGTGACGAAACTGGTCCAGCAAAAACATAAAAACTACTTATATTGTCATGTGTTGGGTCATGATCTTGCGGAAAAAGAGGTAAAAAAAGACCCGTCGAAATGGACACAGGTTATCTCGCGCTGTCCGACCACTATGTGCAATAACGGTTGTCCGCATGGCACTGTGATGGGCCGGTTCAAAAGTGAGACGCTTACCCCCAAGCAGACCGACGCTATTATGCCGGAGCTGAAGACCGCCTGTGAACCCCGCAATGACTGGCATCCTTTGGATGTGGAACGGGCGATGTGCTATCACGGTTTGGGACATCTTGCGATGTACATAAGCGATGGAGATCTCCGGGAATCGTCCTCGGTCTGTCAAAAACTCACCACTGCTCCCCAGCTTGTCTTGACCTGTACCCAAGGTGTCTTCATGTCCCTTTTCCAGCCACTTAGTGCGGAGGATATTGCACTTGTTAAAGATAAAACACCAAAGAAAGAAGACGTAAGATCGTTCTGTAATCAATTTACAGGTGATTCATGGTCTGCATGCAACCGGGAATCATGGCCGTTGTTTTATAACGAGATTCTAAAGCCTGATACCGCGACTGAATTCTGTTCTTACTCAAATTCCTCCTCCGAACAGACACGATGCTTCAGACATATCCTTCATATCGTGTCGGTTGAGTTTGCTGTTAACCAAAATAATCTCAAAGCGCTTTCTGATTACTGCCATGCGCTCCCCTCACCCAACGATGGAGAATGTTTCGGTGCTGCGGCAGGACGACTGCTTCAGATCGACCCAAAGTTTGGCAAAAAATCAGTGCAGATCTGTCAGCAACCCGGTGACAAACAACTACAAAACGTCTGCTTTGATCAGTTGATTCTGTTTAGTACTACAAGTTTCCGGCCAAGATCAAAAGAAAGCGTGTTTTTTTGCTCACTCTTCCCAAACGAATGGAAGAAAGCCTGTCAGGAGGCTCAATCAGGAAAAGAAAAATCAAAAGGCGATGTCTTCTTTCCCACTCTTGATCAGTTACAGTTAGAAAAATAATATGAAAAAAGCCTTTGTTTATCTGGCTTTGTTGATTGGGTTGGGAGGACTCTTCTTCTTTTTCTTTAATTCAAAAAAACCTGCCAAGACCTATCAGATCGTACTTTCCGAAAAAGGATTTACGCCCAAAGAAATAACTATACGTCAGGGTGATACCGTCAGATTTAAGACAACGCGGGGTAAGCCTTTTTGGCCTGCCTCAAACCTCCATCCTAGTCATCTTCTTTATTCAGAATTTGATCCAAAAGAACCGGTCGAACCCGACTCCTCATGGAGTTTCCGGTTTGATAAAAAAGGCGTATGGGGCTTTCATGACCATCTCTTTCCTTACTACCGTGGTAAAATCACCGTTCAATAAAAGATGATGCTTGCAAATCTTTAATTTTTGTGGGACAGTGATAGTAAGATGATTGCGAAACAATTGCGCTCTGCTTTTACGCTCATGGAGATCCTAATCGTGGTTGCGATCATAGCTGTGATCGGAACCATTGTCATGCTTCTTATTAATCCATGGAGGCAGATCGATAAAGCCAAGGATGCAAAAAGGAAGCAAGATCTCCATGTCATGCAGACTGCGTTTGAAGATTATTACAACGACAAAGGATGTTATCCCACGGTTGAGCACGTCTGTTATGATGCCGGTGCCAATGTCTGCGCTGTATCAAAGACCGTAACAAGTAAGCTCTGTCATATCTGTGGCACAGAACCGACACCCCCTCTTTACTCTGAACTGAAAAAGTATCTTCCGCAGATTCCATGTGATCCTGATCACCCATCTAAAGATTATCTCTATGAGGTTCAGCGTCCCGGCTGTACCAGAAATAACGGTGCTGGCAACTGCGTTGAGGTCTGTTCGTCAAATACGTACTGTCCGCAATGGTACCGTACCTATTCCGATTTCGCAGATAGTGCAAATCCCGATGCGGCTGCCTTAGGATGCGAGAATGGAGGCTGTGGTCCGACAGGAACTCCGTTTGGATTCGATTATGGAGTCAGTAGTAACCAGGTTGGAATCGAGAGAAGTACCAGCTACAACTGTGTCGCTGCCAATGTCTGCAATGCATGTCAGCTTCCCGGAAACTACGAGGCGTGTATGGCTGATTCAGGCTGTCCTGAAAAGAACAGAGTCTATGCTACCCGTGATCAATGCTGCGCGAGCTCTCCCAAGCCACAGGGCTGTCCGTAAAGAAGTTACCGGCAGTTGAAATTTCTTTTGTAGATAATAGAAGGTCTGGTTTTAGGGTCTGAAATAGAATCTGATCTGAAACTAATCTCAATTTTTTTATATACATGATCCGTCTGAGTACAGATATGTGATACAAACGCATCAATTTCTTTTTGATACCTTTGCTTCTCCAGCATGAGCCTAATAAGATAGACCTTCCACCTTTGATCGTAAAATCCTTTTACAAAAAACGGTTTGTCTCCATTTCGAGCCGTGTCAGTAAGAAGCACCTGTTTCCCGTTATTAAACACTCCCATTATTGAGGCTGAGTAGACGCCGCGCAATGGTGTCGCATAGTAACCATGAGTAGGATGAAGTCTCAGATAGGAACCAATACGCAGTATCTGCTGAGGAAAGAAGTCTTTTGATGATGACAGCCCATATTTAGTGACAAATACTACGTATAAAATGACAACCACAAGAACCACATTTTTGAAATTTATAGGGGAGTCTTTTTCTTTAAGAAACGGCTGCTTGACATTTTTCGCCGGTTTAAGCGCATTCCATACAAATGGGGGAAGCAATCCGGAAAGTAAGGCAATAGTTGTGAAAGAAAACAGATAGAGGCCCATTGTAGCTGCTATTCCCGTATGGAAAAACGTCAATAAAACTAATGCTAACAGGCGCAGTTCCGGACTCAAGAACAGGAGAATGGGGGCTATATTCTCAAGGACGATGGTCCCGTGAGACATGACTCTAAGCGCTTCAGGAATCTTCAAAAGGGACTCTCCTATCTTGGTGCGCGTATATGGATCCTGCAGGATGTAGAGCAATGCATTTCCTTGATTCCAATCCATAGATTGACCTTTCATTGCACCGTTGAGAAAATAGAGCAAAGATATCTGCAGTAAGAAGATTACTGTCGCAAAAGTAAAAACCTGATTATTTTGCTTTTTCAGACCCTTTCGGAGGCTGTAGATTGAAAAACGCATGCCCCATGGCAAAAACATACCCCAGAACAGTCCGATACTCATGATATCGTCCACTCCATATACTACAAGTGGGTTGCGGTTCTGTAGAGAAATAAACAAAATCCATGAGATGATACTTGCCAGTCTTGTTCTATACCCCAAAATAAGAAAGACAGAAAAAATAATCGCAACAAGAAGAAGAATTAATTCAAATACTAAAGAACCGCTCAATGCATGAAAGGTTATAAATTGAGGCGCACCTTCGAACAGAACCTGCCTAGGCAAGACGCCGGAGTCAGTATAGAACTGACTTAAATTCAGGCCTCTCCCGATAAGGTTTATTAAAAGGGCGGTTCCAGTCAGAATCCTCATAAGCGCAAGTGACCGCAGGTCAAGACTTAAGTTGGATTTCAATGACTCAGGGAGTTTCATTTTGCACTTATGATTATAAACAATAAGGTGGGGTTGACAAGTTTGGAAAAAACTTTTACACTAATGTTTCTATGTCTGCGGTTAAGAAGGCTCTACTCGGTGCACTCGCCTTTCTCTTTCCCCTACTTTTTTTAACCACTACCCAAGATTTTTTTCTCACCAATAAGTTTTATCTTTTGGTTTTTGGTGCACTAATCCTTCTTGCGATCTCAACTGTCGGCATCATAGTTTCCAGAAAAATCACATGGAAACGGGGACCGTTTGATGCCGGTCTCTCATTTTTACTTGTAGCCTCTGCGATCTCGATTATATTCTTTTCTCCCAATAAGGTCGGCGCCTTGCTAAGTCAAAACTACGGTCTCCTTGCTCTTTTATCTTTAACGATCGTATTTATGTACATAGAGAAAATGCACTACCAGTTACGGACGTTTAACTTATTACGCTATAGTACGTTCGTTCTTTCGCTCATTACCATCTTCTTTTTCCTACAGCCATTTAAAAACGCCACCATATCACCGGTCATGCAGTTTCTAAGGAATCCATCATTCACTCCGATGGGCAACCGTCTTGATCTTGCGTTATTTTTAGGATTTTTTCTCATCGCTTCAATCGTTGAGATGGTCCGCAGGAAAAGACACAATGCCTTTGACTATGTCTTTGTCGTGATCACGGCGATCGCAACCGGGGTTACTGTCTTTAGAATATTCAGTCCTGAGACGGCGGCCCAGACTCTTTTGATGCCTCCGTTTGATGTTTCCTGGAGAGCAGCGGTCGAGAGCCTTAAAAATCCTCTAAATGCTTTGTTTGGCATCGGCGTAGATAACTTTTCAAGCGTCTTTTCACTTGCTAAAAGCGCTCAGTACAATCAAACACCGCTTTGGACCATAAACTCCTTTAATATCGGCCGCTCGGCTGTGCTTCAGATATTTACAGAGACAGGACTCTTGGGTCTTTTAGCTTTCGGCCTTCTTCTTTGGACAGGCCTTCAACATATCCAAAGAGATAACCAAAAAGATCTGCTTTTCGCTTCACTTTTTACCTACATGGTAGTCGTGTTTTTTATCTTCCCGATTTCGCTTCCTATGCTTTTCTTATTTTTCATCGTCCTGACACTTACCCCGCGCGTCCATGAAGAGACACAACATTTCAATCTGGGATCGGTTGTTCCTCTGTATGTATTGGTTGTAATTGTTTTTGTTGCGGTGCTTGGAGGTCTCTTTTACTTGGTAGGACGGGCTTATGCTTCTGAGATTTACTTCAGAAAGTCTTTTATCGGACTGCTTAACAATAATGCGAAGGAGCTTTACGATAATCAGCGGGAAGCCGTGATCCTTAATCCGTTTATGGAGCGGTATAGAAGCAACTTTGCCCAGACCAATCTTATTATCGCGGTAAACATTGCCCAGCGGGCCAATCCTCCTCAAACAGCAGAAGGGCAACAGACAAAGCCCCGTCAGCTTACCAAAGAAGAGCGTCAGACCATCACTCAGGGAATTCAGGCAAGTATCCAGGAAGCAAAGGCAGTAGTCGCACTTAACCCGCAAAAAGCCACCAACTGGCAGGGTCTTGCAATCATTTATAGAAACCTTTTGAATGCCGCACAAGGCGCAGATGTCTGGACCGTCTCCTCTTACCAAAGGACCATTGTCCTCGATCCAAACAATCCTATTTACCGTCTGAATCTTGGTGGAGTTTTCTACTCCCTGAAGAATTATCCGGATGCTATCAGACTGTTTGAACAAGCTGTTGTTCTGCGTCCAACATGGGCAAACGCTCATTACAACCTCGCATGGGCTAACTTTCAGAACAAATCCTATGCGAATGCGATCCGCTCAATGGAAAATGTTTTAAGGCTTATTGATAAGAATAAGACTCCGGACGACTACAAAAGAGTGGTCTCTGAGCTTGAAGAATTTAAGAAAAAACTACCTCTTGAAGGAAAGGACTCGACAGGATCAGCAAGTCAGGAATTAAACCTTCCCACCAATCCGCAGCCGGAGATCAGCCCCAAGGTTGAGCTCCCAAAAGACGCCTCTCCTGAAGCCCGCTAATTTGTTAAAATATATACTCCGTCATGAATGATCTTAAGGGATTTTTTTCGTTTCTAAAAGAGTACTTCCATAAGCGTCTCGTCCGATTCGGCAAGGGCTTTGAGCGCGTCAAGAACATCTTGGTCGCTATTCTCGTGGTAAAACGTGGAAAATATTCTTCATCGTTTTTAAACACTTCTTTTTTTCTTCTGGTAGCCGCAGCCATGGTCGGAGGTCCGATTATTGCTGAAAATAATCCGTTCGTAAATTCTTTCGATCCAAATACAAGCGCTCAAGCTTCCGTTGTCTCCTATAATCCGTATGAAAGTTCTCTGGGCACAGTCATCTCTGCAAAGCCGCGTGACAAAGTAGTCGAATATAAGGTGCTTGGCGGCGACACGATTGCCTCTATCGGAAAGAAGTTTGGTGTCTCGACACAGACTATTAAATGGGCAAATGATCTGAAAAGCGATACGATAAAACCCGGAGAAACTCTGAAGGTGCCTCCCGGCAGTGGAGTCGTTCATAAGGTTGTATCCGGTGATACGATTTATACGATTGCCAAAAAATATAAGGTCGATGCGCAGAATATCGTGAACTTCCCGTTCAATGACTATGCAGATCTGGATACATTTGCGCTGACTCAGGGCCAGACATTGTTTGTCCCGGAGGGCGTAATAGAGGCTCCTTCGATCCCGCGCCAGCTTCCCGGTGGATACTACTCAGGGCCGATTCAGGCAGGAGCAAAAGGAAACTCCAACTTTATCTGGCCGACCTCAGGGAGCATCAGTCAGAGTCCTATCTGGTACCACATGGCTCTTGATATTCAAAACCCAAGTGCTCCTCCGGTTATCGCCTCTGATAACGGTACGGTTGTCTTTGCGGGCTGTATCGGTTACGGCTATGGATGTCATGTAATCGTTGATCATGGAAATGGCTTCCGGACACTCTACGGCCACCTTTCGCAGATCACCTCAAGTCCGGGACAGGGTGTCTCACAAGGCCAACAGCTGGGAGTCATGGGATGTACAGGAAGATGTACCGGTACCCATCTTCATTTTGAGATCATCTCCGAAGGCGTCCAGCAGAATCCTCTGAACTATCTTAAGTAGCAGTTTCTTCGAGCCATCGCTCGGCATCTATAGCAGCTTCGATACCCATTCCAACAGCAGTTCCTGCCTGACGGTAGACATGATCCACATTGTCTCCTGCTGCAAATACACCCTCGACCGATGTACCTGTTTGGAACTTCGGATTAAAGGCCGGGAGTTTTTTTCCTGCTAAAGCAGATGTCGCATTTGTCAGCATGTACCCTTTTTCATCCAGCTCAATATGTCCTTTGAAAAGATCGGTGTCCGGCTTGTGGCCGATAGCTATAAACAACCCATCTAGCTTCAGATCCGATGTTTTTCCTTCGGCCTTAAGAGACACTCCCTCCACATGCTGTTCACCAAGTACCTTTAGAATCTCGGTATTCCAGTGGACCTGAATCTTATCGTGATTAAGAACTCTCTCCTGCATGATCTTGGAGGCTCTGAATGAATCTCTCCTGTGAATAAGGTGTATTTTTGAGGCAAATTTAGTAAGAAATAAGGCTTCCTCCATGGCTGAATCACCGCCTCCAACTACTCCGACTACTTTTTCTTTGAAAAAGAAGCCGTCGCAGGTGGCGCATGCCGAAACCCCTTTACCTCTTAGTTTCTGTTCGGACTCAAGCCCAAGCCAAAGCGCCTGTGCTCCTGTTGCGATGATGATCGACTTTGCAAGATAGTCTTTGTCTGCGGTGATCTTAAATGGCTTTTTAGAAAAATCGACCTTGAGTACGTTTTGATCCATTATCCTTGTCCCAAACTCCCGTACCTGCTCCCTCATCCTTTCTATCAGCTCCGGACCGACTATGGTTGGGATGCCCGGGTAGTTTTCTACTTCTGAGGTAAGCATGAGCTGCCCACCGTATGGTGCGCCTGCAAACATAAGAGGTTTGAGAGTTGCGCGGGACGTATAGACCGCTGCAGCAAGCCCAGCAGGTCCCCCTCCTATTATGATTACGTCTTCAATATTGTCAGCCATGGTTTAGTGATACATAATAAAGTCCGGATAGGAAGATGTCAAATATTGATTATTCTTTCAAGAATCTGGTCTACCTTTTTTGAGTCTTTTTTAGCCACGTATCGTTGCACTGTGGAAGAAGCAATCTCTTTTGAGACGCTGTCTATGGCTTTTTTGACTGCTGCAATCTGTTGAAGTACTTCATTACAGTCTCTTCTTTTTTGGACCATGCGTTGGATTCCTCTTAGCTGACCTACTATTCTGTTGATGCGTTGATCTATCATATTTTGAAGCTAAAATACCTGATACTAGTAGAGAGTATATTGGATTTGATTATTGTTGTCAAGAGAACAGTTGTTTTAGAATTGATCACTTAAAAGATGGGTAACCATTGAAAATTGGGAGCCTAGATGTTAATTTTCGGCGACTTTGGACTTCGTAAGAAGAGGCTCCAACGGAGCAAGAAAATTAATATCGAGCGGATTTCTTAATTTACTCTCAAATGTTATAGAAAGATGGTAGTTTGATGTAGTTTATCTCTTGCCTGCGTTGCCTGAAAGTCCGGTTAAAAATTCCTTATTATCCTTGGTTTTTGAGAGCTTGTCTATCATCATCATTACCCGCTCTTCCGAGTTCAAAAGACCGAGCATCCTTCGAAGCGTAGTGACACTTTTAGACATCTCTTCGTTAAAGAGCAGCTCCTCATGCCTGGTACCTGATCTCTCTACATCAATAGCCGGAAAAATACGCTTATCTGCAAGCTTTCTGTCAAGATGAAGCTCCATATTGCCGGTACCCTTAAACTCTTCGTAAATAAGGTCATCCATGCGCGATTCTGTGCCTACCAGAGCGGTTCCTATGATCGTCAGGCTTCCACCTTCCTCACAGTTTCTGGCAGCTCCCAAAAACTTCTTAGCCGGGAACAAGGCAGATGGATCAAATCCTCCTGACAAGCTTCTTCCCGTACCTGTGACGGATAAGTTGTACGCACGTGCAAGACGCGTGATCGAATCAAGCAGGATTACGACATCCTCGCCCATCTCGACCATTCGTTTAGCCCGTTCCAGTGCGAGATTTGCTACTTTGACCTGTTGTCTGGGAGACTCATCAAAGTTTGAAGCCGCTACCTCTCCTTTTACAAATCTTTTAAGCTCTGTTACCTCTTCAGGACGCTCTCCTATAAGAATCGCCATCAGCTTTACTTTTGGATGGTTTTTTGCAATTGCTGCAGCCATCTCTTTTAAGAAAGACGTCTTTCCGGCTTTAGGCTGGGAGACGATCAAGGCTCTTTGACCAAAGCCGATCGGAGCTACAAGATCGGTTATTCTCATCGAAAGAATGTCTTTATCGGTCTCGAGTTTGATCTGTTTATTGGGGTGGAGTGACGTCAGTTGGTCAAAGCTTGAACGCTTTCTTGACTCTTCCTCATTCATCTCTTTTCCGTTTATCTTCTTGATAAGAAGCAGGCTGTGGAAGCGCTCCCCCTCCTTTGGAGGCCTTGCTAATCCTTCAACCAGATCTCCTTTTCGAAGCCAGAACCGGCGAATTTGTGAGGTTGAGACATATATGTCTTGGTTTGGGTTGATACCATAGTCCTTCCGTAGGAATCCATAGCCTCCGACAGTAATATCCAAGATGCCGTCAGCCTCATAACTAAGCTTTAGATCGTCTTTGAGCTTCTCTTCAAGAGAACCTCCGCCTTTGTCGTTTCTTCTGGATTCTTTGCGGTCACTGCGTGGAGCTTCGGGCTTTGCTTTCTCTTCCACTGGTACAACGACCTCTTCTTCAATAGGTTCCATCATAGTTTTTACGTCGAGCTTTTCTTCGCTCTGATTATTTTGTTCGTCGAAATATGTCATATCTGAAGCAGTCTATCCACTATACAAAAACGGTTTCTTAGGTATTTTTCAGAAGAAACACAGTCAAAATCTTGTCGCTAGTAAGGTCAGATTGATCCTCGCTGACGAGCAGGAAAGTGAAACTTTTTCCTTGAAAAAGGAACGGGGAGATGCTGTCCCACGACTCGGAGTCGGGGCTCAAGGCGTCTCATTTCTTGACGCGAAGTCAAGATTACCCTTGTTTCTGATAGCGTAAAGAAAAAGTTTTCAATTTACTTGTCTCATCAGGAGGACCGAAACCTAGTATACAAAAGACCGCGCTTCTTTGTCAACTCGATATCATTATTCCTGTTCCATTGAGACCGATGGATCAGCTTGTCTGTGATGATCGAGGTCGGCGATAAGGAGAAAGTGGACAAAATCATCTCCTACGTCATTATTTACAGAAGGCACTCTACTACGGGGACAGTGTGTTTGAGCTTCTCTTACGAGATTTTCCGCGGCATTTACCGATGCTTTCACGTCACCTAATCCGATGCCAATACCTAAGTCGTGGATTGTATGTTTTTCTATGTCGTTCAGTCTTGTTCCTAAAGGCTCGGTTGCGGAAAATACTTTTGATTCAAGCTTTTCACGTGGTACAACCTGAGTAGAAGTAAGTAGTCTTGTTGTCAGTTGGGTTCCTTTCAAATAGAGCTGCGTAAGAACTCTTACTGAATCGGGGTTGTCTTCGTGTTCAGTTTGCAATGCCGAAACATGTCCGGAAAATGCACCGAGCATTCTTTGTGCGAATTGCACCGATGTTCCCCTGCGGACATCTTCGCTGTTCATATAGGGATAGATTGGAAAAAAGCGTGCAAGTAAAACTCTTACCGATCCTAATATACCCTTATAGCGAGTCGGGTCTTCAAATTTAAGTTGCAGTAAAAATAAGTCAAGCTCTTTGTTTTGGCCTTTGGGAAAATCAATTTCGTTACTACGAGGCGTCCCCTCAGATTGAGTCATAGGCTTATAGTATATCATACAGGCTCGGTTATTGGTGTGCTATAATGAAGCTATTCATGAAGACTAAGAGAGGCCCGTTCATCCTCATTGCCCTGCTTCTGATCGTGCTTATTTTCATCGTGGGCGTACGCTACGGTCAGCGTGTGCAGACGACCAATAAGGCAATCTCTTTGATCTTAAGTCAGGCGCCTAGTCAGCCTACAGCCACAAGCGTACCTCTTCGTTTTAGTACCTATACGAGCAAGGGTTGTGGCTTTGAGGTGCTCTATCCGTCAACTGTTGATATTGTAAAAGAATCAACCTCTGAAGCTAAGTTGATTGACGGAGGCGCCTTAACAGTAGCTGCTTCTTGCGCGAAGATTCCTTCGTTTGAGTCCTTTTTCAAAGATAAATCTGTGACAAATCAGTCGATTTCTTTTCAGAAGAAATCCTACCCGGCAAAGGTAAGAAATCTCAATAACCAAAAGTATTTTTATATCGTGCTGCAGAACCCGTTGGGCAAACCTGTCTATCTTGCGGTGGAAGAAAAATTCTTTCCCTTGGTAGAAAAATCTTTTATCTTTAAGTAGTCTTACGGGCGCTCCAGCGTTAGATAGTAGAATTCCAAACCTTCGAAATTTTTAAGCTCGCTTTTCTCGATCACCTTGGTATACTCCTGATATTCCGGAAAAAATGCATCGGCTTCCGGATCATCTTTTACGATTGTTAAATATAGACGATCGGTCACCGGCAAGGCTGCTGCAAATATCTGGCCTCCTCCAAAGATGAAGATCTCCTCATCTCCTCCAGGCGATTTTTTTGCTTCTTCTATCGCCTTTTCTACAGAATCAACGATTATAAATCCCGGTTCGGAAATATCAGTATGTCGGGAAATTACAATATTAGTACGTCCTTTTAAGGCGCCCCCTGCAACCTCCTTAAGATGATCCATGGTCTTTCTTCCCATGATGAGTGGATGTCCCATCGTCATCTCACGCAACCGCTTCATATCCTCAGGAATCTTCCAGATCAGAAGATTTTTGTTGCCCAGAGCTCTGCTTTTTTCTGCAAGTGCTGCGACTGCGCTTACCCGTGGTTTTTTGTCCATTTAAAATCCTCCGACGACCGTCACCTCACCTTTTATTGGTGGGTGCGGGTCGTAATTTTCCAACGTGAAATCATTGTAATCAAACTTATCTATGTCCTTTATCTTTGGATTGAGTTTCATCTTAGGAAAGGGACGCGGCTTGCGCTTAAGCTGTTCTTTAACCTGGTCAAAATGATTGGCGTAAATATGTACGTCCCCATAGGTATGGACAAACTCTCCGGGCTCAAATCCCACTACCTGCGCCAGCATCATCGTAAGCAGTGCATAACTTGCGATGTTGAACGGCACCCCTAAAAAAGAGTCGGCACTGCGCTGGTAGAGATGCAGCGACAACTTTCCCTCGCGTACATCCAGCTGATAAATCGTGTGGCATGGAGGCAGAGCCATAGCTTTTCCCGGAGCTGCCATCTCGTATATGAATTCCGGATTCCATGCGGAGATAACGACATGCTTTCTGGTTGGGGTCTTACGGAGCTTCTCTACAGCCCAGCCAATCTGGTCGATCTCACGTCCATCGGAGGTCAACCACTTTCTCCACTGTCTTCCGTATACAGGTCCGAGCTCTCCCCATCTCATTGCAAACTTGTCGTCGGTCTTTATTTTTTCAACAAATTCTTCCTGTGTCATCTTTTCCACTTTATCCGCCTCCATCTCTTTTTTGTAGGGTTTATATGCCCACTCATCCCAGATATGGACTCCGTTTTCTACCAGATATTTGATGTTTGAATCACCTTTTAGAAACCACAGAAGCTCGTAAATAATTCCTTTTAAAAATACTTTTTTCGTAGTAAGAAGAGGGAACCCTTCAGAAAGATCAAAGCGGATCTGTCTTCCAAAGACACTCCGAAGACCTATACCGGAGTTGAACTCCTTTTTTTCAGAGCCATTCTTCATGATGTCATCGAGAAGATCAAGATACTGCTGTTCCGGATGAGTTTTTGTACTGACCATACGCGCAGTACAGGATACTATTTTTTAATGAGAGGTTCAATAAGTGAAACGAGTTTCTTGGTAATCTCGTCCTCAGAAAGCGTTCCGTCAATTCTGGTAAAGTTTGAGCCGAATTTTTTGACCACCCAGTTGTATGATTTTTTTGCTTTTTCAATATGCTCTTTACGCTTATAAAGCTCTATCGCATACCGCTTATTCTGCAACAAACGCTTCATCGCAACCTCAACCGGAATATCAAGATAGATCGTCATATCAGGAATAATAAACTGGTGATACATGGAAAGAATACTCAACGCAACCGAAAGAAAATCTCCGGTTTTTTTTATACGGTCGGAGCCGTGATCAAGTATTCCGTAGGCAAGAGCGGACCAAACATAACGGTCCATTATGACAATCTTTCCTTTCTGTAATTCTCTGATTATCTCTTCCTGTTGGGCCTCCCTGTCTGCTGAAAATAAATACTGAAACGCTACGCGGTCCACCTTCACCGACCCTGACAAAACTTTACGGATAAACTTTCCGATTGGTCCGTCACTTGGTTGCTTGGTCGTATACACTTTGTATTTTTTGGACAGCTCCTTGCCAATGTCCGATACCTGGGTTGTTTTTCCAGCCCCGTCAATTCCCTCAAGAACAATAAATGTCCCGGGGTATTTGTTTTTATTCAGTTCGATATCAAACTCAAGATGATATTTCATACCTGTTTTTCCTTTTTTTTAGCTGTCACTCTTCCTCCCTGCCACTGCCCGCGGTACATTGACCCTCCGCCCTTTACTTCATGGAACTGGATATGAACGATGCGTGCACCCATCTCGATGGTAACCGGTACGCCACCTTCGTTTTTCAACCCAAATACCAGTCCTCCACTATATCCAGGGGGGACATTTCCGGTCCTTAAAAACAAGCCGCTGCGATAGGTTGTGGAGCGTGGAGTTATCGATGCAGTAATATTTTTGGGCATATTTACGGTCTCTATTGTCTTCACCAGAAAGAAACTTCCCGGTTTAAAGGTAATAGAAGTTTTTTTGGTCTTTTTATATTCGGCTACTAATTTTATATTGGCTGTTTTGCGCTCGGTAACTCCTAAAAACGATTTGCCGGATATTTTATAAACCTCTCCTAACCGCAGATCAAAACCTGCTCCTTCTGGATTGGTAAGCTCCCGCTCGCTTAGATGCTCGACCAGTTTTTTGGTTTTAACGAGTTGAAGTAGTTTGCGTGGGCCGATTACCATTGATCGTAATACTATTGAATTTTGTCGCTTTCTTCAAGGGTAAATTCCCCGTTTTCTTCAAAAGCTACGGAGTAAATCGTCAACCCTTTTGCAAGCCTCCCGCCGATCTCCATCAGATGATCCTCGGTGGTGGAAGAAAGCACCTGATAAAGATAATCCTCGTCACATCCCTCGTATAGTTTAACTGCTTTATTCTTGACCAGCTCTTTTACCAAGACCTTGTGGCGCGCATCAACCAGTCCCTTATGAAACTCAAACACCTGGGTAGTAATGTTGCCGTCGCTTGTCTTTAATACATACTGGGGAAAGATTCCGTATGGCCCGGTTATCACGAGAACCGCCCCTTCCATATGATCCCCTTTTAAGACTTCCTGCACTGCTCCTTTTCCTACCGCCTCTTTTGCCTTTTTTTTAATAAACGCTACCTGCGCCGGCGTCACCTTAAAATCATCAGGGGTCTGAGATATGTTTTTTATATGTCCACAACCACCCATAAGAACTTCCGCTTCGGCATGCTCATCGGTATGAAACCGAAGGTTTTTTATACCACCTACTACTTTGCAAAGCGTCTCAAAAACTTTTTCATTGTCGACCTCAAATCCGTATATGTTGGCGGTCGCAAAGATTACTGCCATCTCTCCTGCGTCAGCGCCTGCTATAGCAAGGGCCGGTAGATTATGGTCGGCTTGATACCTGCCGTCTATACAGCGACTTATGAATTTTGTCCCCTCAACCACCTTATATTTGTTTGCAAAAACAAGCTCCTGTACCTCGGAGGTGTTTAGAATTACTTTGTTCATAGGAAAAGGATCATTATAACAAAAACCTAATTCTGATAAAATATCTGTATGTCTGCGCGGGTTTTTGTCTACGACCCCACTTCTTCAGACCACCTTAGTAAAGTACGCGGAGTCGGAAGATACCTCCAGGTCCTAAAGGAAGCGCTTCCCGACGGGTATTTCAGCAACGATCTTAGTAAGGCTTCTGACTATGACGTCCTTATCAATCCGTTTGTGAATGTGTTGGCTAATCCTGTGATCTCCCGGCGTTACGCTGACAAACAAATTGCGGTCATCCATGATCTTATCCCTTTAAAATATCCCGAACATTTTCCATCAGGACTGCGGGGAAATGTTAGTTTATTTCTAAACCGTCAAGCGCTCAAACAATACGATGTGGTTGTTACA
This sequence comes from Candidatus Microgenomates bacterium, assembly GCA_025451885.1. Taxonomy (GTDB): domain Bacteria; phylum Patescibacteriota; class Microgenomatia; order UBA1406; family GWC2-37-13; genus 2-01-FULL-40-42. The sequence continues at coordinate 7,553 of JANWJL010000010.1, read as the reverse complement.
GATTCTGATGCCAGTAAAAAAGACATCATGAATTTATTAAAGGCGCCGCATGAAAAAATAGAGATTATATTTCCTGCACTTCCTAAAATGTTTGTGACAAAAACCAATATAGAGAAACCCCAGGAACCCTATTGCATCTATGTGGGAGATGCTACCTGGAATAAAAATCTGGTGAGAATGGCACATGCGGTAATGCTTGCGGACGTTCAGTGTGTAATAGTGGGCAATGTTTTCGCGTCCGTGGAAGATCTCAATCACCCCTGGCAAAAGGAGCTGAAGGAATTTTTAACTCTTACCAAAAACGGTCCTCATTTTATCTTTCCTGGATACGTTTCTGATCAGGAGCTTTTGTCTTTATATCAAAAGGCATTTTGCAATATCCTTGTCTCCCATAACGAGGGTTTTGGATATTCCTTTTTTGAAGCTGCTTCACAAGGTCTTCCTTCGGTGCTTTCCGACATTCCGGTCTTTAAAGAGACAGCAGGAAATTCAGCTGTCTTTGTTGATCATACCGATGAGGAAAGCATAGCGGATGGGATACAGACGCTGATGAAAGATACAAAAACCCGGGCGCAGATTGTAGGAAAACTAAAACAAAGAGTGAGACTTGTTTCGCCCGAAGTATTTCAGAAGAATCTTCTTAAGCTGTTTTAACTGTCAAAAAAGCATACGCAAAAACAGTCGTGGTTACCACAAGAGGCACCAGATCCTGAAAGCGTGAATAGAGGCTAACTTCTCTTATTTTTTGAACGTCCGTAAGAATGTACCCACGAGTTTGGTACGGAACCATAGCGACAATTTCGCCTTTATTGTCGTATATGGCAGTGGGTGCTGTGTTTGTAACATACATGAGATACCGGTCGTTCTCTCCTGCGATTCTTGATGCATGATTCCTAAGACGCGTGAGACCGTATGTCCCGTCAAAGACCTGATTGTTGCCGATCGCAACTATGAAATCAATAGGCTTTCCTTTATGAAAATAGTCGGCGACAAATTTATGGCGCGCAATCTCAAAACAGGAAAGTACAGGAAAGTTGCCGTACTTAGTTTCAAAGATAATCGGCTTTGTGCCATGAAAAATATTATCCGAGTAAGGATAAACCGCGCGGTACGGCTCGAGCCGGCCTTTATCAGGGTCAAAAACCAGCGACAGATCATATCCTATGCCCTTATCTGTGTCATCGTTTGGTCCTGCATCCTGCATCGACCCCATCACGATTACAACGTCCAGGTCTTTAGAAGCTTTTGCGATCTTTTTGCTTATGTCAGGTCTTCTTGTAAGGATATCAACCGTAGTGGCGTACTCAGGCCAGATTACTATTTTGGCCCCTTGCACGGCAGCCCGCCTCGTCGAGTTTAAAAAAAAATCCACGATGCTATCTGTCTGTGCTACTCTCGCATCCCAGTCGATTCCATAGTTTCCCTGAATTGCTACTATCCTGACCGTATCGGAATCTACAGGCGGTTTATTATTTTTACTTTGCGGAAGAAGCCTCAACATCCATACGCCTATCAAAACCGCAAAAAAAACTGCGTACCACAACAGCTTTTTAAGAGACTTTCCTTCCAAGAACAGATAGATTCCGCGGGCCAGTAAAAATCCTAAGGCAAAGATCAGCGTATCAACTGCTCCTGATCCTGCATAGGGAAGAAGCCAGTCAAAAAATCCCGGGTTATTTCCTATTTTGATAAACGCTTTTGCGTATCCGGCATAGGTAAAGTAATGGAGCACTACCTGGATTAGTAAAAAGATTCCTGCAAACGAGAAGATCTGGAAAAACTCGCTGTTTTTGTACCTCCTCATCAGATAAACAGACCCTGTAAAGACAATTCCAAAGACCAGTCCGTGGGCCAGGACTGCCAGGATAAACGGATCAAACTTTTCAAATTTAGTAAGCCAGAGGTCTGATGAAAAGGCAAAGTAAAAGCCGAAGTTTAGACCGTACGTGAAGGCCTGCCATAAGTTTAACCGCCTCAAAAGAAAGTAGAGCGGGATTGGAAAGACAAAGATAAAGGCGCTTGTGACATTATACTGTCCGAGGATTCCGACGATGATAACACATAAGAATAAAAGGAGCGGGATTATCTGATTTTTTTCTTTCTTCCAGAATTTCGCAAGCATTAATCAAACCATTGTAATCTTTTTTTACTCTTTAGCAAAGTAGAATATCATCATTCCCATTGCCCCGCGTACTGGGTAGGGATTGGGATTTGTGTAGGTGCTGGTTATAGAAAGTTTATCGTTTTTTTTGACCGGTAGGAATGAAGGGTAGTTTGGGATATGCCAATACGTCCAGTTATTTTGCGGGAGTTCTGTTGCCTCGAATTGATATAACGGCCTGTTGTTAAGATAGGCTTCTACGTTCTCCCCTCCCTCAAAAGGATGGAAGTGTCCTGCCATTCCTACGATCGTCGAATCAGTCGGAAATGTATAAGAGGACGTCTGTTCTTCTTTTTTAGTAGCCGGCTTCTTTACATATGCTTTTTGGTTCGGCGGCACCTCAAATGTTTCGGCTTTTTCTGCATCCATACAGGGAGTGTCGCTTAGATGAAGCCGTTGATAGGTAAGAGGAATACCTCTGCTGAACAGGGTGTTTTTTTGGTAGTGCATGATAAGCTGGACCGATACATTTTTGTAGTCCACCCCCGGCCCAAGAGGCGGTGTGGCGTTATGCAACATCGCAACGATCTTAAGAGGAGTTCCTTTTTTAAGGAAAACTGCATAGTTTCCGGGGAAATATGCCCCGTCAGGATTTACTTCGCTTGTTACGAAAAGCGCCTCCCATGGATAATCCGGACAGTACGCGTCCTTTTTGTCGGTTCTTCCCAAGAAGACATGATGGACCGAATGAAAGGTTCCGTTTACAACATTTACCTCAAACCCCTTGACCCACATATCCTCAGGTGCTGTTACTATCGGGGAGCGGGTAATTTTATGATGTCCTGCATCTTCAATGCTGTCTAACCATGGTTCATGGGGATGGGCTCTTAACTCCGGAATTTTTTCGGTTTCTATGACAAAGATTGAGACCTGATTTGCATCGATAAACTGCCTGAAGAAGAATACAGCGGTGAGTACCAGAAAAACTAAAATTAGTGCCGTGGGAGTAATGAATCTTCGGTTCGGTTTGCTCACGTTGAGGTAAGAAATTATGTAATGATCATTATACTAGACCTGCGAGCGCCAAAGCATTTTCAGTGGTCTGTTTTGTGATCTCTTCTTTCGTGACATCCTGCAGTTCGGCTATTTTTGAGGCGATCAATGGTAGATTTGACGGAGAATTTTTCTGTCCCCTGTACGGCTCCGGTGTAAGAAATGGTGAATCGGTCTCAAGTACCAGGCTCTTAAGGGGAATTTTTGTTGCAAATGCTTTTTTGCTATCGGAATATGTGACGTCGCCGTCTACTCCGATATAGATTTTGTGATCTAAAGCGTACGCAAGAAGCTCCTCATCCGGCTCGCAGCAATGAAAGACCGTTTTTCCCTCAAGTTTTTTGTCCCAGGCCGAATCTAGAATCTCTAAAAAATCTTTTTTTGCTTCCCTGTTGTGAAGCAGTAGGCTTTTGTCATGTTTTTTTGCAAGTTCGATCTGCGATCTGAAGACATCTTTCTGAAGAGTGACGAGCTCTTCGTCTATTTGGTAGTCCTTATATTTTGTTTTTCGGTAATAATGCCTGTCGATGCCGATTTCCCCGACCGCAACTACTTTTTTGTCTTCAAGTAATTTTTCTATCTCACCAAGCTCTTTTGTCAGGTCGAATTCTGAGTCGGACATCTGAAACTGAAAAATGTGATGGGGGTGTATGCCGACCGCAGCAAAAACGTTTTCTTGATCGCCGACAATTTCACAGGCTTTTTTTGATGTCGGAACATCGGTACTTGGTATTAAAATATGATTCACTCCGTTGGCTTGGGCCTCTGTGATAGTCCTATCGACAACCCCGTCAAAAGCCTGAAAATTTAGGTGGCAGTGTGTATCAAACATAATATGACTATTCATTTTACCTCTTGACAAACAAAAAAAGCTATCATATGATGAGCATAGATGGCCGACAACAAAGATCTCAAAAGCTCGCTTCACGGTCTTGAAAAAACCCTCAACGAATATTTTGGTAAGAAAGCCCCTCAACTTCCAGGCAATGTGAAAGACATTATCGTAACACTCGCACCCTGGTTTACATTAATCGGACTGATCGTCTCTATTCCTCTTGTTTTGGTTGCTTTCGGACTTGGTGCACTTGTTGCTCCGGTCTCATTTTTAGCCGGTCCTCAATATGGAATTACTTTTGGAGTTAACTACACGGTCTCTATGATCGTACTTGCGGTCGCACTTGTCTTGGAAGCACTTGCAGTACCGGGATTGTTTTCCCGCTCCGTCAAAGGATGGAGATTCGCATACTGGTCAGCTTTAGTAAGCCTTCTTTCAAACTTAGTAAACTTCAACTTTATCGGTGGCTTGGTAGGAGCGATCATCGGCTTCTACTTCCTTTTCCAGGTCCGGGACCGCTACAAGTAATCTTCTTTGAATCTAAAATCCATCTGTTATCTGTATAATATCTTTGAATGACGCAGAAAAATATCTCCAGCCATCTTCGTGAACATCTGGAAAAAGAACATAAAATGACACCTGTATCAGCCTATCTTAAGGATATCGTCTATGGTGGGACCGATGGAATCGTTACTACCTTTGCGGTCGTAGGCGGCTTTGCAGGCGCACAGACCGATGTAAATGCCCTGCCGGTACTTGTTGTTTTACTCTTTGGTCTAGCCAATCTGTTTGCCGACGGTGCATCCATGGGCTTGAGTAACTTTCTGTCCATCCGGTCGGAGCAGGATGTCTATCAGATCGAAAGAAGGAAGGAGTTTCACGAGGTAAAGACAAATCCTAAAGCGGAATTTGAGGAAACCGTGGAGATTTTGATGGACCGGGGGTTTGATAAAAAAGATGCGGTAGAGGTAGCAACGCTTTACAAGAAAAATCCGCAGTACTGGACGGATTTTATGATGAACTACGAGCTTGAGCTTCCTAATCCGACCAGCGAGAACCCCTATCTTACCGGGCTTGCGACATTTATCGCCTTCATAGTCTTTGGTTTCATCCCCCTTATACCCTATATATTTTTCCGGAATGTTCCTTTGTTTACCTACTCTGTAGTATTCACGGCACTTGCGCTTCTGCTCCTTGGGTTGCTCCGTTGGAGAGTTACAAAAGAGTCTCCCATCCGTTCTGTGGGAGAAATATTGCTGCTTGGTGGAGTATCTGCGACCTTGGCTTTCTTGGTCGGCACCTTTTTCAGGAGTTAGTATATAGCCTTCTTCTCTCGATTACTCTTTGTCTTCTTACTCGTCTGCGTTCACGTTCCGAAAGACCTCCCCATATCCCGTGCTTCTCACCCTGGGCAAGTGCATACTCAAGACATTCGGGTCTTACGTCACATCCTCTACAGACAGATTTTGCATCTCTGGTGCTTGCACCCCTTTCAGGAAAGAAGAGATCCGGATCGAGACCGAGACAGTTTGCGCGCTCCTGCCATCTCTTGGGTTTTACCTCCTCGCCTTCTTTGACGAGATCAATGAATTCTTGAACCGAAACTGACGCTTCGACCATATATCCAAATTTTGGTTTAGTATAGTGCTACGTAATACGCTTTGCAAGAGATTTTTAGCGCGGCCTCGAAAGTCTTCGTTGTCTAAGAAGTCTTCTTCTTTCTCTTTCTGATGCTCCTCCCCAGATTCCTTGGTCGATACGGTAATTAAGTGCATATTCCAAACATGGTTCTTTTACCCTACAATGCGCACATATTTGTCGTGCTCGTTCGACGCCTCTCCCGTCTGTTGGAAAGAAAATATCTGGATCCACAGTCCTACATTGACCCTCTTTCATCCAGGAACTGTTCGTTGGTGAATATCTAGACCAGCCTCTCTCTGACATCGCCATACCGCATTATAGCACTACAATTCAATTTTATAAGCGTTTTTAAATGTCTCATAATCCACTTCGTTTTTTCCTTCTAGTTGGACTTTTTTAACGATAGATTTCCCATCAGTCAGTTCCATATCAGTGATTTTTAGTCTTTGTTCCTTCCCATTGATGACAACCTTTGTCCATATTCCCGGCCAGGGATATAATCCCCTGAATTTATTGAAGACTCCGGTGGAATTTCCAACAAAATCTTTAGGGTCGACATATCCATCCTGTTTTGCAAAGGTTTTTGTGATGGTTGCTTTTGAGTGATCCTGTTCTACTTCTGACACTGAACCGTTTTGGACCAGTTCGTTGATTGCTTTTTTAAATAATTCATATCCTGTGTCGGAAAGTTTCAAAGCAAGCTCAGGATGTCGGTCGGAAGGACTTACGTCAACTTCTTTTTGGGCGATGACCGGCCCGTGATCCAGCTGTTCGTCCATCTTCATAAGTGTCACTCCTGTTTGATCCAGCCCGTCAATAAGGGCTGAAGCAATAGGGGCTGCACCGCGGTATTCGGGGAGAAGCGATGGATGAATATTCCAAAATCCATGCTTTGGTTTGGCAAGAATTTCTTTCGGCAGCAACTCTCCGTACGCAAAAAGTAGTGCGATATCAACAATCTTAAGTGCAGAAAGATCATGGTCTACAGGAATTTTATGTTTAAGAGCCAGTTCTTTGACAGGAACTGCTGTAATAGTTCCTTTTCGACCTACGGGTTTGTCTTTTGGCGTTATCACCTGCACCACTTCTATGGGAAGCTCATGATCTCCGAGCATCTTTTCCAAAAAACGGGCGGAAAAGTCCGGACTTCCAAAGTAAGCTAATCGCAACTTTTTCATATTGTTTGATTATAACACCCTTGTGTTATACTCAAAGGTATGACCGTCTTCACAGGAGCAGACCATCGTGGATTTGAGCTTAAGAACAAGCTAGTCGAGTATCTGCAAAGTAAAAATATCCGGGTTGAAGACCTGGGAGCATATGAATTTAATAAGGACGATGATGCCTCTGACTTTTCCCACAAAGTCGCCCAAGCAGTTTTACAAAACCCACAAAGCAACCTTGGAATCGTTATCTGCGGCTCAGGTGCAGCGGTGGACATTACTGCAAACAGGACAAAAGGCATCCGCTGTTCCATAGGTTTTGATAAAAAACAGGTGGAACATATGAAGGGATGGGATGATATCAATATCCTTGCACTTCCTGCAGACTTTGTAGACTTTGAAAAAGCAACAGAGCTGGTCGACGTATATGTCTCGACTAAATTTAAGGGTGAGGAGCGGATGGTGCGAAGAAATAAGAAGTTTGATGAGCTTGAAACTATCTGATTTTGTCGTTCACGAGCGCATCTGCGACTGTGTTTTCTTCTCGGGGAATGTTTATGTACGAGATCGGGATTCCTATTTCCTGCTCGAGCATTCTTAAGGCAAGGATATACTCTTTTATCTTTCCATGCTTCACTTTAAATAGACCGTTTGCCTGATTCACCAATAATCTCGAGTCGCTTTTAACCGCAATCTTCTTTACACTTTTTAAATCTCCGATCTTATCTTTAACAATTTGTAAGGCTCTTATGACTGCCGT
>JANWJL010000009.1 GCA_025451885.1 Candidatus Microgenomates bacterium | reverse complement strand
GTTGTACCTGAAACGCTACACGGCGATCATTCTCCTGCGTTACCCGTGCATACTTAAGACGGTTTGCAAGCTGGGTGGCATTATTCGAATCAACGAAAATATTTAAAAACGGGACCTCTCGGCGTTTGTAACTTTCCGCAATCTTCCGGACCAAAAGATGACTTAGATAGTCCAGCGAAGTATTTAGTCCGTCTATTTTTCCGACTAGATTTTCGATCTCGTTTTGGGTAGTGATTATGGATTGTTCGGTTTCTTGTATTCGCAACTCGGTAAGATAGATCTGTGTATCCATAAACTGAATCTGGGAAGAGAGAGTTTTTCTTTGTTCGCCCAGACTGGAAAGCTTGTCTTGATATTCGCTTATCAGTTTATTCAGCTCATCTGCAGTTTTGCCTTGTACCAAAGAAGGAGCAGCTATGATGATAAGAAGTGCAAGGACGAGAAAAATACCTGTTTTTAAGAATCTCATTGCTCACTTATGTATTTTGACGTTGATAGGTAATTGCCTAAGAATCCGATAAGGATTCCGAACAAAGCAACGAATACATAGGAAAGGGCTACAAAGGAGGGGGTCGGCGGCCACACGTACAGATTAAGATGTGATAAGCCGTAAAATGCCAGACGCGGTACACCTGCTAAGTATGAAGTAAGGAAGGGATAGAAATATAAGAAGAATGCATTGAAGATAAGAAAGGCCAGTGTTCCTGCGACCAGTCCAAAAATTGCACCTTCATATAAGAACGGTTTTTGTACGTAAAACTTTGATGCACCCAATAAACGCAAGAGCTCAATCTCGTCTTTTTTAAGCGCTATCTTAAATGCGGTCGTAGTCATAAGTACGACGAACGAGACAAGCAACAGGAAGACGAGGATAAAGATTGAGGTCCGCCGGAGCACAGTGGTAAGAGTGAGTACTTTATCAATGATATCCTTTTGGAATATTACTTCATCAACTCCGGGCTGCCTTTTTACATAAGTCGCGATCTCAGTAAGATACGACGGTTGCTTTGCAAAGATTTCCAAAGAAGGAGGAAGGATATCGGCGGTGACCATCTCCAAAAGCAAGGGATTGTTTTTATTCAGATCTTTATAGATCTTAAGCGCTTCGTCCTTCGAGACATATTTAATCGAGAGTGCTTTTCCGGAATCCTGTATTTCGTCACGGATTTTGAAGATCTCACTTTCCCTTGTAGTTGTTTGAAAATAGACCGTGACCTGTGGCTTTGTTTCAACAAAGCTTAGGATGCCGTTGAAAAAAGAGGTGAGATTAAAAAAGAACAGACTTAAAAATAAGGTGAAAAACAGAATAAGAAAAGAGGCGAGCGATTGATAGGGCGTTCTTTTAACAGAGGTTAGAATTTCCCTCATGCTTCGTATCCTCCTTTTTTATTATCTTTCATAAGCTTGCCGTCTTTCATGACGATCACCCGTTTTCTCAAACTATTTACGATATCGGTGTTGTGTGTCGCAAACAGTATTGTCTTGTCATTCTCAAGTTTTTTAAAGATCTTCATGATATCCCACGCAGTTTTAGGATCCAGATTTCCGGTTGGCTCATCAGCAATTATTATCTCCCGGTCGCCGACGATTGCCCGGGCGATCGCTACTCTTTGCAGCTCTCCTGCTGAAAGCTGGGCAGGGAAGACGCTTGTCTTATGAGACAGATTTACCAAATTAAGAGCTTCTTTGATCTCTTCTGCGATCTGCTGATGAGAGGAGCCGAGGATCTTCAGACTAATGGCAATATTTTCAAATACATTTTTATCCGGCATGATCTTAAAGTCCTGAAACACGACTCCCATTCTTTTTCTAAGTGCTTCCACCTGGTGGAAGTTTTTGTCCGAAAGATTATAGTCATCTACGGTGAGTTGTCCTGAGGTGGGAGCATACTGATTCATGATGAGCTTGAGGATGGTAGTTTTTCCTGCTCCGGATGGACCTACAAAAAATACAAATTCATTCTCCTTAATCTCAAACGAAACGTTTTTGAGAGCTATATTGCCGAGAGGAAATTGCTTGCTGACATCGTCAAACTTTATCATCAGGAAAAAACTACTTAACTTCGAGATATCCTACGTCCATGAGCCATCCGGCTTTTTCTCCCTCGAAGGTCTGTCCCCAGACCTTTACTTTTTTGCCGATGTACCCGGAAAGATCAACCGTGCTTGAGGTGAGATAAACATTCTGAGATTCTCCGCCCGGTCTTTCCAGGTGAAAGCTTCCTTCATCTCCGATGCCGCCTTCTTTAAGAAGTCCTTCTACGCTATCGGGGAATGTCTTTTTATCAAATACACCTGCCTTTTCCTTGGCGTCTCCGCTTGGGCCTGCTGAAGATCCTGAAGCTGACTGGGATAATTTAGTAGCGCCAAATCCTACACCTGCTCCGATGAGAATCACAGCGCAAATGATAACAAGAGTAACAGGGGTAGATACGTTCTTCGAAGAATTAAGAGGTTTTACAGGAGTAGCGTTTTTTTCCATACATAAAAGAGTAGCATTTCTACTGGCGAATTTCAAACTTTAAATTCAGGCCTGTGACTTCAGATATGCTTCGATAAAACCGTCAAGATCGCCACCAAGTACAGAGTCCGCCTGATTGTCTTCATAGCTTGTCCTAAGGTCCTTGACGAGCTTGTAGGGGTGGAGGACATAGGAGCGTATCTGTGTACCCCAGCTTGCGATCTTATCCTTTTTGTGTCCCTCTACAGCCTTGGCCTTTCTTTCTTCCTCAATCTGCCACAGTTTCGCCCTCAGAAGCTTCAGTGCATTATCTCTATTTTGACCTTGCTGTCTTTCGGTCTGGCACGTCACAACAATCCCTGAAGGCTTGTGGGTAAGCCGCACTGCCGTAGATACTTTATTTACATTCTGACCACCGTGCCCTCCTGCCCGGTAAAACTGCCAGTCAAGATCATCATCTTTGATCTCAATCGCTTTTTCTTCCACCATGGGAAGCACCTCGACAAGGGCAAAGGAAGTTTGTCTTAGAGCATTGGCATTAAAAGGAGACTGCCTGACAAGTCTATGGGTACCTGCTTCTCCATGAAGATATCCGAAGACATATGGTCCGTGGACATTTAATGTCACGCTTTTTATACCTGCTTCCTCACCTTCCACACGGTCGATCTCCTCGTACTTCCAGCCTTTTTTCTCAAAATACCGGGTATACATGCGCAAAAGCATCTGGGCCCAGTCCATGGCCTCGGTGCCGCCTTGGCCTGAGTGAATGGCAAAGATAGCATTTCCCTTGTCGTATTCTCCTGAAAGAAAGAGAAGGGTTTCGTATTTTTTGATCAAATCCTCGGCGTCCTTATATGCTTTTTCTTCAAAATACAGTTGCAGCGTCTCAAGATCCTCGATCTCTTTTTTTAGAAAATCGATACGTTTGGAAGTATCCGCTGCCTTAGCGCTGTCCTTCCAGAAATCCTGCTCATAGGTCAGCTTTTCAAGTTTTGAAAGCTCATCTTTTTTTTCTTTCGTATCGGTCTTTTCCAGTATGTTTTGAAGCCTTCTCTCAAGCTCCTTCTCATGCTCATCCATAGGAGTTACTTATTTTGTTTTATTAATTCAAGAAGTTTGGGAAATTGGTTGTATTCTTGTCCTGAAGTAGAAATACTAAAGTGTTTTTGTCCTGGAATTATAACAAGTCTTCCTCCAACTTTTTCGGAAAGAAACTTGGCATGATCAAGTGGACAATACGGATCGTCATCGGAATGAACAAAAACAAACACACCGGACCGAGATTTTATTGCTTCAAAGTCCAGAGGTTTCTTAAAAAGTGGAGTGAGATCCGGACGTGCAAGGTTGTCTTTAAATGCTCCCACAAGAAATGCACCGTGTATTTTTGAATTTTCTGGAAGCGCTTCAAGTAAACCCAAAATCGCAACCGCACCAGATGAATGCCCCACAAGAATAGTCTCCTCTGCTAATTCAAATGGCTTATTCTTCATCAGGAATTCGTTATAGCGTTGAATATTTGGTTCATTTGCACCAGGAAGATCAGGCACCCAGACTTGATACTCAAGAGCCTCAAGTTCTTTCTTAAGCCATGGGAACCAGTTTTCCTGTGAACTCCCATTTGTTCCATGCAGAATAATTGCGTTTTTCATAACGATATTATAGCTTAGAAAGTGTTATTTGAAGTCGGAGCCTATTATGAGGATAACGTCTGATGCGTCTTTGTCAGAAAGGGTTGATTCAATCTTAGGATTATCCGCAGAGTCCGCTATATCTTTTGCGATCATATTCGCCACGTCTTTGTTGGATTTTTTGGTCTGAATAACCGTCTGGGTATAATCGAAGTTATCAGCGTTGCCGGTAAGTACTTCTTGATATCCTGCATCTTTCAGAAGATCCCGTACCTCGGTTGCCTTTCCTGCTGTCCCGGATCCGTTTAGGATCTTTATCTTTACCTCTTCTTTTTTGAAAGCAGGACTTGGTGAAGGTACTGTGGTTGGTTTAGCTGAAGGCGATGGCTTGCCCAAGGAGGTAAGGGACTTTGTATTGATCTGTGGGAGCTTCACACCGGCAAAATTGAACTGTGAAAGTCCAAAGAACGCTAAAAACGAGACCACAAACGCAGCGAGGAAAATTCCCACCTCTTTTTTAAAGATCGGTATCTTAGGCATCGAGATCGAGCCTCCACCACCCTTTGGCCGCAATGGTTTTTTCAGAATGCGGAACTCCTTATTTTCCTGCGAAAAGACATATGCACCAAAGCAGGTGTCATAGGAGAGTATAGGGAAGGGCTGATCCGTAGCAACCAGAGCCTTCAGATGCTCTGCGTAAAAATCCGGGATGATTCTCTTTAAAGGATTGGTCCAAACGCCTACAGATTTGGTAAAGGTATCCTGGCGGACGCTGTCGGACTGCTCTCCTGATAAAAGGATCCGGTTTAGTTTTGAACCCTTGGTTTCAAGTTCTTCACTCTTTTTTTTAAGGACCTGTTCAAGCGGCTCTTCCTGCGTCAACCCCTGTGTCCATTTTTCATTCAATGCAAGCCCGCCTGAATCAAAGACATAACCTGAGACAATATCTTTCGCATAATGGACGTATAAGATATTTTCTTTCTTTTCCTTTCGTAGTGTTTTTTCAAATAATTTGAATATAGCCAGAGTCTCCGGAAGGAGGATGCTTAGTTTCAAAGACAAGAGTTGGAGAACCTCTGCAAACTTTCCCAGCGTCTCTTCATCGATCGCATAATAGGAGATCTGTTTTTGTTTATCAGTGTCTTTTACGAAAAAGTCAGAATAATAATTCTCCGTCGAAGCGGAAAGAGAACTTTTTGCCTTATCTTCGACAAACGAACTTATGGCAGAGGGTGCAATATCAGGGGGTACATCAGCTTTAAGAAAATGAAAGGTCTCCTGGGGGAGTATAAGGCAGACCTCTTTTTCTTGAGGAGAGGCAAGGTAGTTTATTCCCTCCTTAATCGCAGATGCCAGAAAATCTACGCTGTTTACACGGCCATGGTTCAAAAGATCGATCTCATGCCTCTTCTCAAAATACCCGACTTCAAATTGTCCCAGTAGTGTTTTTTTTAACGCAAGAATCTTGATCTCATTCTTATCTATGGAGACGTACAACATGGAAGTAATTATAAAGAGTTACCTCGATAAAAAACAAGCAGTTATCGATATAAAACGGGATCGTCTTCGCTCTTCCCAGAATGCTCGACACCTTCGCTTCTGGGATCCCTTCGCACAGACACCCGTTTTATAGTTTTTACTTTCAAGTTTTTAGGGTAGAATTATGTTCCGATGTATAATTCAGTAGAAGAGGTAAAAAAAAGGATTGACATAATCGAGTTTATCGGCTCCTTCATGACGTTGAAAAAAGCAGGACGCAACTTCAAGGGACTCTGTCCCTTTCATCAGGAAAAAACTCCCTCGTTTGTGGTGTCTCCTGACAGACAGATCTGGCATTGTTTCGGATCATGCAACGATGGAGGCGATGTGATCAAGTTTTTGATGAAGTGGGAAAACATTACGTTTTTTGAGGCTCTTAAAGAACTGGCTGAAAAAGCCGGAGTAAAACTAACCAACATTGCATTCGAAGATAAGTTATGGGAAAAGAAAGAACGACTGCTTAGGATCAATCAACTTGCTGCCGAATATTTCAACTACGTATTGTTTAAGACAGAGATTGGAAAAAAGGGAGTTCAATATCTAAAGGAAAGAGATATCAGCGATAAGACTGCGCAAAAATTTCAGCTTGGCTACGCACCTCAATCCTGGGACTCGCTTTTCAATTTTTTAAAAAAGAAAAAGTTTAACGACTTTGAATTGCTTGAAGCAGGGCTTGCGATCCGCGGTGAAAAAGGAGGACTGTACGACCGTTTTCGCGGCAGACTTATGTTTCCCATAAAGGACCCGCGTGACAACACCATAGGATTTTCAGGACGAAATCTAGATGATGAGGAAAAAGAAGTAAAGTATATCAATACTCCGGAGACTCCCATCTATCACAAAAGAGAGAGCTTGTTTGGAATAAATATTGCAAAGGAAGAGATTAAAAAATCCCAGAACGTTTTTATCGTTGAAGGAGAGTTTGATGTAATCGCTCCGTTCCAAAACGGTTTCGCAAACTTTGTTGCGATCAAAGGATCTGCCTTAACACGGGAACATATCATGCTTCTTAAGCGTTTTACCAAAAGAGCGACCTTGGCATTGGACGCCGACTCGTCAGGAGAAGAGGCGATACGGCGAGGCATAGAAGAAGCGGAGGCATATGACATAGAGCTTGATGTAGTACAGTTTGATTTTGCAAAAGATCCCGACGAGGCAGTAAGAAAGGATTCCACAAAGTTCAAAAAAACTTTACAGAAACATACTCCTGTCTATGATTTTCTTCTTGAGATGTTTTCCAAAAAATATCCGGATGAGGACGCTTTCAGTAAAAAAAAGATAGGAGAGGAAATGTCTCCGTATATCGTGAGAATAACTAATCCTATTGTATATTCGCACTATATTAAAAAAATCGCAAAGCTTCTGGACGTTACCGAATCAAGCATTGAGAGCATGATCAGAAAATATAAAACCAAAAAAAAACAGCAGGAGTTTATAAAGTCCAGTTACAAAAAGGCCGAGAACGGCGACAGGGAAAAAAATCTGCAGACATACTTATTAAGCCTTATTTTTCAAAGCGAATTTCCCTACGAGCTTTCGGATAAGGTTTTCCGGATTCTGGATGCTGATGATTTCTCCTACCCCTCATACGGAAAATTAAGCGAAGCTTTTCTCAAGTACCACAAAGATCACACCGTCGAATTTAATCAAAAAGAATTCCTAAAAAATCTAAGCAGCGAGCTTAGAGCAGTTTTTGACGAGTTGTTTCTTTATGCAAGCTATAGGGGCGAAGAGGAGGAAAATGTGGAAAAGTTATCGTATGAAATAAAGAAACTTTCTTTAAAAAGGCAGATCTCGGAGCTTTCAAAAAGTGAAAAAGAGATCACCAAAGAGCAGGAGAAAAAGCTTCAGGAATATACGGTCAGACTAAAAGATGTAGAAAATTTGCTTCTTCCAGTATAAAATATAAGTCCAATGACCAAGCAAAAACTTCCCAGGAGCCTCAACGAGCTACTTAAGCAAGGAGAAGAGGACGGATTTTTGGTACAGGACGACATCCTACTCGTCTATCCGGAGCCTGAGAAACACGTGGCCGAAATAGACGAATTCTTCAGTAAAGCGCTTGAAAAAGGCATCGATATCTTCGAGACCGTCTCCACACGCGAAGAGGAGGAGGCCAAAAAATCAGTTGAAGAGATCGAGCGCGAGATAGAGCATCTTATCACAGCGCGCCACGGAGAATCTCTTGACCCTATTAAAAAATACCTCAAAGAGATTGGAAAGACCCCGCTTCTTACATTTGAGCAGGAGGTCGACCTTGCGAAAAAATACGAGAAAAATGACATGAAGGCTAAGGAGCAGCTTATCAAGGCAAACCTCCGGTTGGTCGTTTCTATCGCAAAAAAATACCTCGGCCGCCGTCTTTCATTTCTGGATCTTATTCAAGAGGGGAATAAGGGATTGATCCGTGGAGTAGAAAAGTATGACTGGAGAAGAGGATTCAAGTTCTCAACCTATGCCACGTGGTGGATCAGACAGGCGATCACCCGTGCAATAGCAGATCAGTCTCGGACCATCCGTATTCCGGTTCATATGGTTGACCAGATCAACAGGTTTTACAAGACACAGCGCCGTCTGACGCAAAAACTTGGACGTGAGCCCAAGACCAAAGAGGTAGCGAAGGAAATGCAGATTACGGTAGAGGAGGTTGAGAATCTGGTGAGGATCTCACAGCAGCCTAAATCACTTTCTACTCCAATAGGTGATGATAAAGAGACCACGCTTGAGCAGTTTATCGCGGATAAAAACCAGCCGACTCTTTATGACAAAGTCTCAAAAGAACTTCTGAAGGACGCATTGAATAAAGTGCTTGAAACATTATCCCCACGTGAAAAGAAAGTACTTATGATGCGTTTTGGTCTTGAGGATTCTAAACCAAAAACATTAGAAGAAGTAGGAAGAGAATTTAAGGTTACCAGAGAACGTATCCGCCAGATCGAAGCTAAAGCAATCCGAAAACTTAAGCATCCTACCCGTGCACGCAAACTCCGCGACTTCTTGGAGTAAAAGTAAGCCTAATCAGAGTTTACTGGTTTTACGAGAGTAGCGAATCGTGTTGCTACCTGAAGGGCTGCTGCTCGCTCAAAATGTGGTCCAACGAATAAAGAAGGCCGTAGTCTTTCATGGGAACTTTTGCAGTCCTGAGGCGTACCTGTATGTACATACGGCCAAAGGATGTTTACAAAAGCTTCCATGATTAATCCACCTGCTAAAAGTCCTGGTATGCCCCATGCCGCATACGGACCAACAGAAGTTATGAGCACGATACCATCATATTGAAGGGCATCTTTCTTCCAACCCATCGTTAGATGACCGGAACCCGCTTCAGCTAAACCGTTTCGGGTGGCTTTATTTAAATAGCGTGACCATAATTCGGGCGAGCGGATATTTCCATCATGCATAATTCTGTCGGATATCTCTGAAATATTGAGATTTATCACTGCATCTCCCCAATTAAATCCATGGATAACACATGTTTCGTCGGGCTTATAAAGTTCCAACGTATGAATTTTTGCTTTAGTTTTAGTCGCAATTCTACCTGCAAAAGCTTCACCATTCGGTGTATGTCCGGCGACTACAGGTGTAGAGCTTGAGACGTCACCCTCTCCGGCGGTAATTTTCAGGGTTGCTAATCCTGCGAGTCCCATCAATCTTTCTATTTTTCCGACATTAATCCCGATTTCATTTGGGTCTACATATGGCAAAGTAGCTTGGACCTGCAATCTATCAGATTCTACTTGATGTAGTGGTACAAATCCGCGTTCATTCTTGCTCATACGGCCTATTATAGCAAACCAAACCAATTTCTTTACAGAGGGTGTACAATATCAATATGGCGCTGCCTGAGACTGGAAGTTTGGTATATGGAGTCGGAAAAAAGAACGATTTTCCTTCTGATGAACAAATGGTCCGGCATGTTGTTCGCGCTAAAAGGGCTATAGAAGACCTAGCTGGAAGAGCCATAGATGATCCTGAAATTAGGAGAGAGCATCACATCGCCAGAGATGAGTTAGATCACTTAACAAGCGTAATTAATATGTTCCCGTTTTACGATATAGGACAAATTTTTGGAGAAGCAGACAGAAGACTTGAAGAATCAAGAAAAAGAACTGTAAAACCCATCCTTACTACATAATCTCTGATACAATAAAAGAAACATGTCTAGGGGAAGATCTCAAACGGAAAGAGTCTTAAACGTATGGGCGATCTCACTTATCATATGGAGTCTTTTCCGGGCATATTTCCGTACATCTCTTGACCCCCTCATAGACGAATTTATCGCTAAACCGCTTGTTTTTTTGATACCTGCCTACATCTTCATCTCAAGAAACGAAAAAAAGCCTTTCTGGCAATACGTGGGATTTATGAAGCAAGGTGCGTTAAAAGAAGTGTTCTATGGCCTACTTGTGGGATCGATTTTCTTTATCGGAGGGTTTATAGCAACCGGAGCCAAGTTTAATCCAAATGTCTTTTTCCAGGCAAAATTTGCTCTTGCAGCAGTTACTGCATTTGCAGCTTCTTTCAGTGAGGAAATCTTATCCCGTGGTTTTGTGCTGAAGCAGCTTTATGAACAATCAAAGAATATTTTCACCTCATCATTTCTTGCCAGCATCCTTTTCTTTTTTCTTCACGTGCCGATTTTATTTACAGCGCCCAATATGTCCGGGATGCTGCTTTTGAAGGTGATGATCACGGATCTCATACTGAGTCTTGCTGTCTCTTTTGTTTTCTTATCCCGCAAAGAAAATATTATTATGCCGATTATGATCCACGCCCTATATACCCTGAGCCTCTTTTTGTTTATTTGATTTCGTGAATCCAGAAGACTTCCCGGTTATTGTTTGTTATCTTTTTTATCTTTGATTTATCTATCTGCCTACCGTCAAAATCTTCCGGGTAACCGATTACTACGCTTCCTTTATCTTTCGGGTCAAAGTTTGTTGAAAAGATAAACTTATCAAAATGCTCGACCTGTCCGAATCCATATTGATCAGGCGCTGACAGAAGAGCTTCTTTCTGATATTTCTCCGGCGGATACTGCATATAAAAAAGGAGAAAGATATATGGCTGTCCGTTTTTCCTGGTTAAATAAAAGTGATCGTAGTTGTCATAATTATTTTTCACAAAAGAGGCAAGCTCCTTATTTCCCACCTCCCATGCTTTTTGCACAAGCGCTCTTTTAGGATAATGATTAAGATAAAAGTCCCATGTATAAAAAAGAAGACTCAGTTCAGCCACAATAAGATAAGCAAGAAGTAAATATTTAAAATTGTTCGGTATCGCCTTGAATAATTGGTACATCCCATAAGCAACTATGATATAGATCGGAATTAGAAAAAATAAAGATCTTGTCAGTGAGATGCCTGCCCATGAGAGTGCTGCAGGCAGAGGAGAGATTAGGAGGAGAGCAAGGAGTACATATCGATACCGTTCCTTCTTCTTGAAAAGATAATAAAGACCAATGAATAAAAAGACATACTCAATAAGGGTAATAGGGCCCATATCTAAAAATCCAAAACGTGGATTTTCATCTCCGCTGATAAATAAAAACTCAGGAGAAAAATATTTAGCGTACGAATTATAGAAATCCCTTTTCGCGGTAGTGAGTTTGTTATAAACAAGCCGTGATCCGCCTTCACCCCGTAATTCATTTATCTTCATCGAGAAACCAGGAGTATTGAAAAAAAGAAGATTGCCGACACGTTTCGGCTGATAGATCAGGTCGGTTACTCCAAATAAAAGCAGTAATCCCAAAAAGAAAAGCAATATCTGCTTCCCGCCTTTCTTTCTCCAAAAGTAAAAAAAAGAAAGAATGAAAAACCCGACAGAAAAAATCCTTCCGGATTGATAAGAAAATAAAAGAGCAAGGTTGCACAATAAAAAGAGCGAGAGTCTCAGGGGGGTAGCCTTTTTGGTAAGTTTGATAAACATAAGAAGAGTAATAGTAGTAAGAAATACTGCGAGATATGCTTCATGAGCCTGACGTGATATTGATAAAAGTCCCCACGAGAGGCCACCCAGAGCACTTGCAATAAGCGCCGGATTTTCTTTGTCAAAAAGTTCTTTTACGAGTGCGTACAATGCAAATGGCAGGAGCACCACAAGAATAGTGTTTGGCATCCGCGCAGAAGTTTCCGAAAGACCCATAAATCCCACAAAAGGTGCGGCCAAATATGAATACAGAGGCATCTTGTAGTCGCCAAATGACTTCAAGCGCAAAGGCAACAAAGTGCCGTACTCATCTCTTGCGGTTTTGGAGATAGAATAAGCATTGTATCCAAAAGCAGCTTCATCGGCATTGAAACCAGGAGGAGTGGAGTCTTTCTTATAAAGATTCAAAAAAAGAGAGGTAAGCGAGATGAAGATTAATATGACGAGACTTTTTCTCATTGAAATTTAGAAAGTATTTTTCTGTCAGAAAGTATAAAGTATTTCATCTGTCTACTGCGGTGTTCTGCTATTTCTCCTACTTTGGCAAACGCATCTAAAAAACCAACAGCAAACAGTCTCTCTTTTTTAAAGAAATAAAAAAGACAGTTAAATATTAAAAGCAGCCAATAAGAGAAAATCAATGAACCATCGCTTATGTTTTTTATCATAAAAATATGCTGGTTGCGGAAAGCAGTCCTCTTTATTTTTTTTGAGGTAAAGAATTTTCCTATGGTCGATTCATGATCGTGCCGGACCTGGATCGAGGAGTCAAAATATACTTCATAGCCGGCTTTCCAGGCTCGGTATGAGAGATCAATATCTTCCCAGTAAAAAGGGGAGTAAAGGGAATCCATACCTTCAAGTTTCTGAAATTTTTTCTTATCAAAGATACTTGATCCGCCTTCTGCCCAAGCCGTAATACCGCTTTGTAAATCTACGGCAACACTGTGTTTCAAAAGACCCATGTCCCAGAAGATTCTGTTTTTCCCTGTACTTTTTCCACCGGACTCTTTCTGAAGAAAAGTAACCGCAAAAAGATTTTGATTTTTATCAAAATGTCTAAGAGCTTTTGAATAGGAAGAACTGTTTAGAATCACATCGCTGTTTAGGAGCATCACGTACTCTCCTTTTGCTTTTGCAGTCCCCGCATTTACTGCGCCTGCAAAACCTAGGTTTTTTTCATTCTCAACAAGTAAAATGTCGAATTCTTTCATTTCCTTCCGGATGCTTTTTTCCGGATCATCGTTGACCACGATTACTTCAGTGTCTTTTAAAAAAGGAAGATTTACCCTTAGATTTTTGACCAGATCATCTGTATTTTTATATGCAGGTATTATTGTAGAAATCATTATTTTTTATCAAACAAAACTTCTTTAACTTTTTTTTCAAAAGATTCCTGTCCAAAGTGTTCGATCACAAATCCTCGCGCCTTAACTCTAATTCTTTGTTGTAGTTTTTCATCCTTTAGGACCGTGCCCATTTTTTCTGAGAGCTCTTTTTCTGTCGTAAAAGTAAAACCATTATCATTATTTTTTATCAACTCTTTGATCCCGCCGGCCTTATAACAAAATACAATACATGATGAAGCCATGGCCTCAAGAGGAGTAATGCCTAGGTGTTCTGTCTTTTCCGGTTCTCGATCTTCATCGACACCGTAGCCGGTAAAGTGCCAATAGACATTGGCCTTCTGATAGAGTTTCAGCAATTTTTCAAAACTGATATTAGGTTCCAGTGCAATATCCGACGAATCTTTAATGATTGTTTTTAGGGAGTTGAAATATGTCTGATCCTCTTTTTTCAATCCTCCGGCAAGTATCAATTTATATCCTTTGAGTAATCCGTTTTTTGAGAGTTTCTTAAAGTTAGAGATCATAGTTTTATGATTTTTGACATGAAGTCCTCCAAAAAACCGCCCCACAGAAAGTATTACTTTTTCCTTAGCACCATTGTTTTTACTAAAAAAGTCCGTACTTACGTATGGATACAGCACCTTGGATTTAATGCCCCATTTTTTAAGGTGGGATGCTGTAAAACCCGAATTGCTTATGAATGTAGCGTTGACCGTTTTGAGTTTATTGATATAACTTTTTGAGTAAAGATCTTTGTTGGGGACCATGCAGAAGATAAAGTTTTTTCTGGCAGAAGATAAAAAATAACTGCCGTCGGTCACATAGAAAAAGAAATCGTATGGAAACAGAGTAATAGTTCGTGTAAGTGCCGAGACATTTTTTTTAAATACGCTGGGCTTAAAAGTAAGAGATGTAAAATCAAGATGGAAGCGGCTTTTTATATTTTTTGGGAGATTCTCATCCCAAAAAATATCTATGTCATATCCCATATTGTCTAACACCTTAAGAATAGAAAGAATATGTTTTTCGCCGCCGCCCAAAACGTCGAGGTAGGGATCAAAGAGTGCCGCTTTCCCTTTTTTCATATAAATAGAGGTATGTGATCGTCTTAGAGAATGCCTGATAGATACTCTCTATTATACCAATCTTACCGTCTAAAAAGCCCCTGTCTCTTATCAATCTTCTATACAATTCTCCTAAAAATTTACGCACCATAGTAGGTGTTGAAGATCTCCGTCCGGCTTTGTATAAAAGGTTCGATTCGATATCTTCAAAAACAATTGTTTTCCCGACCATGGATGAAAGATCACCGTGAAAATAATGCATGATTGGATTTGTTAGGTTAGTCTGCGTTCCGTCGATCTGAGGCGTAGAGTGGATCCTTTTCGGCCAGTTTTTAAAAGCGCTCTTTTTAATAAGCCTTATCTGCATGTCAGGCCACCATCCTCCATGTTTAAGCCATTTTTTTGCACCAAATATATTTTTTCTCGGAATTTTAAATGATGCATGTCCTAAACTCCTAATACTGTCTTTTATTTCCGAAGCAAGCTCCTGACTGATTCTCTCATCAGCATCCAGAATAAGTACCCAGTCAGCTTTTGCCTTCTCGATTCCAAATCCACGGGCAGGTTCTACGTAGTTTGATCGGGGAAATTCAAAGACCTCTGATCCAAGCTTCTTTGCCAAAGAGACGGTATTGTCTTCACTGTTCATGTCTATAACAATAATGTTGGCTGTCAGAAGACGGGCAGATTCGATGCAGGCTACTATATTTTTTTCCTCGTTGAAGGTATGTATTATTACAGCGACAGTATCGCTATTTTTAGCCATATTAATGCTATTATAATAGCACAATGGGTATAGCGGGGATCCTTAAAAGTCATAAGGTAGTAGCACTATTGGCAATCATTATTCTGCTCGGACTGGTTATTCGATTTATACATTTTGAAAACGTGACCTTTGGTTACGATCAGGCAAGAGATGCAATTATCGCAAATCACATTTTTATCGACGATCCCATAAAAATACAAGGTCCTTCTTCAGATATTCAAGGCTTGTTTCACGGCTCACTATATTGGTATTTAATCGCCCCGTTTTATTTTTTTGCTCAAGGTGACCCACAGGGACCGAGAATATTTCTGATCCTTTTAAATTTGGCAAATGTTTTTTTTATCTATTTTTTCTCAAAAAAACTTTTCGGAAAACAGTCGGTAGCAATAGTCAGCGCTTTCATTTTTGCGCTTTCGTTTGAGGCAGTCCAGTATGGAAGATGGCTTTCAAACCCCGGTCCGGCACTCTTAAGCATTGCTGTCTTTTACTACGGGGTGTGGCTTACGCTTAAGAAAAGACCTCTGGGAGTGGGTCTGATGCTTTTCGGTGCTTCGCTATCAATGCAGTTTGAGATATTCCTTATGTATCTCAGTCTATTTTTTGTTTTTGTGACCGCATACTATCTTTCGAAATCCAAGATCCGATCCCTTTTCACCAAGACAAATATTGCTCTTGCCGGACTAGCCCTATTGTTTGATGCGCCATTTCTTGCTTCAGAACTAAAGTTCAGATTTCAGGCTTCACAAGCACTTTTTGGCTTTTTTTCAAAAGGAAGCGGAGAATCAACAAATCCCGTATTTATTTTCTCAAAACTAAACAGGTTTGTTGAGTCGCTTGTCACAAACGTTTCGTATAACATTCTTGACTTTTCACATCTTACATCAACCTTAGTATTAGCAGCCCTAGCAGCTTTTGTAATCTGGATGATTCTTATACAAAAAAAGGAGAGAGGTAAGATACTTTTTCTTAGTTTCTGGCTGCTTTCTCCGGGAATCTTTTATGTTTTTGAAAAAAATAACTCTTACTTTCTGAATATAGGAAATATTTATCCGCTGATAATGCTTTCTGCTCTAGCTATCACATCTTTCACAGAGCGCTTTTCCAAAAGAATTCAGATATCCCTTATTCTTTTATTTTTAGGAGTTATTGCGATAAGCAATCTATCATTAGTTATTCAAAATAATAAGTTTGGAGAGTCCCTTTTCTCGGTGCAGAGCAATATAAATCTGGCTGATGAGAAAAAAATGGTTGACTGGATTTATACAGAAAGCGAAGGTAAGCCATTCGCAGTAAATACCGTAACGAATCCATTATTTGTTAATACAAACTGGGCCTATATTTTCGACTGGTATGGCAGAAAAAAATATGGATATATGCCGGCATGGGCAGGATATCCACAGGACGGAGTTTTCGGCGCAGATATAAAATTTTCTGATCAAGAAACCAAGCCTGGCATCAGTCACTTTCTGATAATCGAACCTACCACCGGCATCCCTCATGAATACATACTCGCCTATAGAGTTTATGAACACAGCAGGGGAGAGTATGTGAAGTCTGCACGGTTTGGAGAATTTAATGTTGAAAAGAGAGTTCTAAAGGAAAATACCCCGTTTTTAAGAGACGAATTAGTCCAGCATCTGCCGAATCAGGACACGCTGCTAAAACCACTAAAATAGACAGTTATTCAGCCTCTTTTCCGCTCCACTTCTCAAGACGTACATGGTCGTTAAGCCATTTTTCCCAAAGAAGTTTGCTGCCTTTTGGAAGGTGTATGCTCTTCCAGTTATCCTGCCGGGCTTTACAGGCTTTCATCTCCGCTACCTCGATCGGCAGAAATTTACAGTCATCCTTTTCCATGATGAAGTAGCAGGTATTATTTACAAACTCTTCTTTTATCTGTGGACCACCGACAAGTTTAAAGTATGAAAACAGGTAGCGGTATGTATGAGGTATTATTGGGGGAGTATATACCTTTACGCAAAGTTCCTTACTTTTGCTGTCGGAAAGTATTACATCTGACACCTTCATGTGTTCCCGAAGTCCTTCGAGTTTGGGAGGCTTGCTGTTTTTCAGTTCTGATGCAAAGGTAGTACCTAAGGAGAAAAATAATATTCCCACAAATATATATGAAACAAATTTCAGTACCAATTTTTTGCTCTGTAATAAAGCCGAGACTCCAAAAGAAACAAAGAGTACAAAAAAGTACGGGAGTCCTTCAAAGTAGTTTTGCCAGAAGACAGTTTTATATAAGTGGGAAAGGAAAAATAATCCTACAAAAAGAATTAGTGTAAAAAGAAAAAGTTCTTTCCTTTGTTTCTTAAGAAAGATGAACGAAGCGATTATTCCCAAGGGAATAATAATAAGAGTGGACCAATATAAGATTGTGGCTGATTGTGGAACGGTCTGGATATAGAAATCCGAAAGGAGGTGGAGACGTTCCCAAAAGACCTGATAATACGTTTTCGCAGTCTGGACACTTGTCTCGTTGAAGTATTTATAAACCAATCTTGTTTGAGAGAAGCCGCTTTTCAACTCAAATAAAACGGTGGGAACTATGGGAAGGGCTAAACCTGCGCCAAAGTATAAAAGCTTTTTTTTAGCACCCAAAAAATATTTAGTCCTACGAAGAATGAAAAGCGAAAACAAAAAAGCAGGATAGAGGAAAAACCCAAAAGCTACTTCTCCTTCGAAAACCATTGAAAGAGAAAACCCGACCAGAAATAAAGTCCTTAGATTTTTATGGGAGATATATCTGTAGTAAAAATATAAAAGAGCCAGTAGCGCCGGGGGGGCAAGGATGCTGTTAATCGCGAAAACCGAGATTTTAGTAAAGTAGGGTCCTATTGCCACCAATCCTGCAAAGGTCAAAGAAGCAAGATTCCCAAACTCTTTTTTTAAGAACAGGGAGAACAGTACCACCTGTGCAAAAGCCAGGAAGAAAATGAAATAATAAAAACCAAGTGGATTTCCACGCGTAAGAATAAAAGGAATCAGTAGAACGTAATACCACCATACTCCATGATTTACTCCTGGAATACCGGTGGTAGGGCCTAAAAGAGCAGGGTGTTTGTCGACAATGATTTCATATGTCCTTAAAAAATCTCTGCCTTGATCAAAGGTGTAGGGCACTGTTTGAAAATAGATTGGCTTTATTCTAAAATAACAAAACAATCCGAGTATTAAGGTAAGGCAGATTATGTAGATTATTGAGGACCGATTTTTCATTGAATACATGAAATTATATCATAAGTGGATCTACCCTCTTTTTTGTGTTTTCGTGGCTGTTTTAGGGGTTTATTCATACGTTCTTATCGATCTGAATCTGACCCTTTTTAACGATGAACTTTGGCTTTTAGCACGAAACTCGTTGGTTCAGATCGGCTACTTTCAAAGAGAACTTTCTTCATACATTTTTTTGGTCCTTATACTGGCGGCATTTTTCTTTCACCTCTATCTTACAAAGCACTTTAAGAAATATTCGGTAAAGCAGATCGTCATTCCTTTAATTTTCCTGGGAATTCTTTCATATCCACTTTTGACGCATGACTTTTTCAACTATATGTTTGATGCTAAAATCTTAACTTTCTATCATCAGAATCCATATGTTGCAAAGGCTCTGGATTTTCCTTCCGACCCTTGGATAAGATTCATGCACTGGACCCACAGGTCCTATCCATACGGTCCGACCTTTCTTCCGATTTCACTCGTCCCCTCATTTTTTAGTTTTGGAAAATTTATCTTGGCTTTTTATTTGTTTAAAGCAGTCTCGACATTTTTTTATGCAGCAGGAGTCTGGTCTTTGGCAAAACTGAATAAAAGATGGGCTATGTTTTTTGCCACCAATCCTTTGGTCTTGTATGAAGGACTTATCAACGGACATAATGATCTTATTGCAGTAGGACTTGCATGCATCGGCATCTATTTTCTGGTTAAGAAAAAAGAAATCCTCTCAAGAATCTTTCTCCTTCTTTCAGGAGGAATTAAATATATCACGCTTCCTTTGGTAATCCTTTTTAAGGAGAAGAAGAGCGCGGTCAATAAAATTTCACTGGGATTGATTATTGTTCTTCTGGGTTATCTTTCGGTCAGTCAGGAGATCCAGCCCTGGTATTTTTTAGCTCTACTCCCGTTTATAGCTTACTTCGAAGATTTCATTGAAAATATCAATCTTTTTTTCGCCGGACTATTATTTTCATACTTTCCTTATATTCGCTTTGGAGAATGGGATGCTGTCTGGAAGGTAAATCTCAAGCATCAGATAGTGATTGCTTTTTTGGTATTGAACGTAGGTTATTTCTTACTGAAGCTTTCCAAGAAAAAGTTTTTAAGAAGATGAAGCTTGGTACGCAAAGGCGCGTACTTCATCCCAAATCTCAGACGGTTTTTCGTCTGAAACTTTACATGAAGCTCAGAACCGGATCCTCCTGTTGACTGCGATACTTTGTGCCAGATGACAAGCGAGGGGTCGTAGTATAACTTAAGACCTTTTTTTCCGGCACGGACGCAAAAATCTGCATCTTCAAAATATAAAAAAAATGAACTATCCCAAAAGCCCACCCTGTCTATCACCTCTTTATCAAAAAGCATTAACGCGCCTGTGATAAATTCCGTTTCCTTAAGTTGGTCAAACTGCCCCGTATCTACCTCATCCACGCCGATATGTTTACTTAAAACATGGTCCCAGTCAAATGCTCCGCCTGCATACCAGATTACTTTTCCAAGCTCACCAGCGGTATATCTTGACTTGTGATACTCATAACCAGAGGCATAGTATATTTTTCCTCCAATAAGAGATGAGGGATGTTCATCAAGAGAATTCAACGCCTTTGTCACAAAATATTCTTCAAAAAAAACGTCATCATTTATCACGCAAAATTTTGAAAAACCCAAGTCGATCGCCTTTTTTATTCCTTGATTCAGGCCATCTGCGTATCCTTTGTTTTTTATATTCAAAATGGTCATAGAGTCGGAGTTTTTCAGAGTTAATTCTTTTTCGTTAACATTAACCAGAAATAAATGGAAGTTTTTATTCTCCTGTTCTTTAACGCTTTTTAAAAAATCGTTAAGATTTGAGGGGTTAATTGTAGTCGCGACTATTGCAAGCTTTTTGTCTGTCATGTTTTCTTTGACAAGAAGAACTGTAATTCTTTTTTTGCGTTGACTCCAAATAGAAAGGTTACGGCCACCGAATATGATATTACTCCAATAATCACTAACAAAGCGACAAAATACTTAGATTGAATATTGAATGTCGTAGTTAACGCCAATAAAATTCCCCCCATGATAAATGAAGACAAGAGGAATCGGTAGACCGGCTCCCAAAAACGGAATTTAAAGACTCTTTTGGCAGCAAATAAAACAAGTACAAAAGATAGGGAGATTATAAGGTGTACGAGTGGAAATCCATAGTAGCCGTACATTTTGATGAACAAAGGAGTCAGGGTCCATGTCAGAACCGTAAAAAAAGTCATGAATGTAAATGACAGTTTTACTTTACCCAGTGCATTAAATAAATTCATAAAAGGAGCTGAAAATGAAAGGATCAAAGATGAGAGCGCGAAAATATAAAAGAGCGGAAGAGCAGGCTGCCATTTTTGATAGTTGGGGATAGCGCTTACAAAATACTGCATCGTGATGGCCATTCCGACAAATGTCGGTGCAATGAGTGCGGTCTGGTAGTAGAGTATTTTTTCACTAAGACTCTTGAGTTTTTCTTTTTGATCTTGATATCGTGAAAGCAAAGGAAATAACACCTTATTAACGTTGTCCATAATGATTCGCATAGGTGCATCGGCCCATTTTTTTGCCCAGCCAATATATCCGAGTCCCTCAAATCCCACAACCTTTCCAAGATAGAGGATAATCAGGTCGTCTTTGAATATCGCAAGAAAAGAGCTTGCCTGAAATGGAATTCCAAAGGAAAGTAATTTCTTCAGACTCTTTTTCGAGATCCAGATTTTAGGAAGCCAGAAGGAGATCGAGTACATGACGACAAGTCCGGTAAAAGCCCTTAAAAATACCCCGATTGTAAAGCTGGTAAGACCGTAGCCTAAAAGAGCAAATACAGAAACAGCCAGATAGAAAACTGTATTCTCAATTACCTGTACCAAAACTATTTTTTCAAATTTTATCTTTCTCTCCAAAAGTACCGAGGGTATCGTCTTTAAAGAGGAAATGAAGAAAGACACAAGAAGCGCTTGATACAAGAGGGTGCCATCAGCAGGAAGTTTGTAAAAGTTACTGATAAATGAAGCTGACAAAAACCCAATAGCAATAAGAGTCAATATGAGAATCTGCTGTACAGTAAAAGTAGTGGCTAGATCGTCCTCACTGATCTCTTTTTTTTGAATCAAGGCTCCGGCAAGACCGATATCCGAGAAATAATTGAGAAATGCGATTATGGAAAGGACGGTGATATAGATGCCAAAAATCTGCGGCGACAATAAGATGGTAAGAATGAGGTTGGCAATTAATCCCAAAAAGGCAGAATAGCCACTTTGAAAAAAAAGACTCATGGTACTTATAAAACTTCTACGTCTTATATCCGAAAGCGTGTGATCTTGCTGCATGGTGAGTTTATTTTAAATGGAGGTAATATATAATAGGATCATGTTGAAAAAGCTTCGATCTTTCGTTAGCTCGCATAAGCTTATTTTTGAGATTCTTGCTGTTCTTATTATAACAATTCCGGCCTTCATTAGCCTTATAAATCCTCACTATTTTTCGATGCACGACGACCAGCATATAGCCCGTCTGTTCCTGCTGGATAAGGGTATAAAACAGGGATATTTATATCCACGCTGGGTTGACACGCTGGGATTTAATTTTGGATATCCGCTCTTCAACTTCTACCCACCGTTGGTTTATTACATAGGAGAACTTTTTCATCTACTTGGTTTTTCTTTTACAGCCTCAATAAAACTGGTATTTATATCCGGATTCCTAATAGGCGCACTGGGTATGTATCTTTTAGCCAAAAAACATCTCGGCCGAATTGCAGGATTGATGGCCGCGGTCTTATACACATATTTTTTTTACCACGCAGTGCTGATCTATGTCAGAGGAGCATTGGCAGAGTTTTTTACGCTTGCGATACTTCCATTTGTTTTTCTGTCTTTGGATAAACTTCGCGAGGACCTAAGTGTAAAAAACAGTCTTGTCTTCGGAATCGTTTTTGCTGTGCTGATACTTAATCACCCTTTGATAGCAGTACCTTTTTTGTTTTATTTTTTATTCACCTATGTCTTTTATCTTCTGATCACAAAAAAAAGAATACGCTTGACGCTTCTTATGATTTTAGGATCGGTGACAGGGTTGTTATTATCAGCTTTCTTTTGGCTTCCGTCGATGGTCGAGAGAAAGTACACGCTTGTTGACAGCATCCTCACCAGAGAGCTTGCAAGTTATTCGATCCATTTCGTATGCGCAGGACAGCTGCTTTACTCACAATGGGGTTTTGGAGGCTCTATCCCCGGATGTTTTGACGGTCTTACTTTTCAGCTGGGTAGAATTCATATCATACTTATTGTTTTCTCCGGACTCGTTGCTTTTTGGTATGCAATGCGCAAGAAAAGAGTATCGCTCAACTTTGAACACTTCACCTTCTTTTTATTTTTACTTTTGTTTTCTTTATTTATGACAATCGAAAACTCAAGGCCGATCTGGGATAACCTCTCGTATTTATGGTACCTACAGTTTCCATGGAGGTTTTTTACTTTCACCGCAATATTCATCTCAATGATCGGAGCGTTTGGCATATATTATGTGCAAAAACTGCTGGCATCTTATGAAATAAAACCCGCAAGGGTTCTAGGAGTTCAGTTTATTTTATTAATAGTCCTTGGAGGGCTGACTATAGCTGTCTATCAGAAATATTTTCATCCATCTTCCTACCTTCCGGCTTCGGATGCTGCCTACACTTCATTTGACGAGATAGCCAGAAGAGTCAGCCGTACTTCTTTTGAGTTCGCACCCAAAGGAGTAAAGACTGCTAAGAACGAACTTGGTACCACAACCTTTGGTCTTAATCCAAAACTTGTGACGACAGAGGCATTTGACGTCGTAGATGGGACAGCGTCTGTTTCTCAGAAAGAAAATAAATTTCAAAAGAAAACGTTTGAGGTGTCAGCTAAAACCCCAACTCAGATACAGGTAAATACTTTTGATTTTCCCGGCTGGAAATCATATGTCGACGGGAAAGAGAACAATGTGACTTCAGACAATTCATACCGTTTGATTACTGTCACTGTTCCCGAAGGCAGACATAGGTTAGAGCTAAAGTTTGAAAATACTCCGGTGAGGACGATCTCCAATACGGTAAGCCTGGCAGCTACAGCGGCAGTTTTAGCGTTCTTTGGGTTTCAGTTCAAAAAGCGTAAAGCTTGAGAGTCCGCCTGGTTTATCGTACTTCTTAATAAGAGTGATCGGCCAGATTCCGGGAAAATCAGTGCGGTGGGAAAATGCCACCAGTACGACATTATTTTTGACAAGTCCTTGATTCTCAATAAGATTTTTTTCTTCAAGCGGCCAGTATCCCTTAATCGTAATCTTATCAGTTGAGCGCAGGGAGCTTTCAAGCATGTCGCCAACTACTCCGAAGTTCCCCTCTGCTAGTATTACGACCGGCTTTTCTGAAGATCTTCCGCGTGCATAATCAACTATTTCTTTAACTCCTGTACCTGCTGAAATACCCTCTACATATTGCCACCTATCAACCGGAGGGAGTGGAATCTTGTCCATTGCAAACAAAATCGAATAATCAAAATACGAAACAGATAAAAGAAACAGCACAGCTCCTACGATAAAGACAGCTTTTTTGACCTTTGCAAGAAAGTATGCGGCAAGTACGAGAAGGGTTGTAACGATGAAGATAAGATATCGAGGATACACAACTATAGCAAAAAAGGAGATCGCCATATACGGTATTAAAATCCAAAGCGCCAGGTACGAAGCCAGTTTCCAGTTTTTTTTATAAAGCAGTATCAAACCTGCAAGTCCGAATATCGGAAGGATGTATGCAGACTCTGAAAAAATAAAGTAAGGAATCATCCAGATGTTTACCGGAAAGCGCATGAATGGAGTCTGACGAAATTGATCAAATGTCATAACAAATGTGTTATTTTTCTCATCGACAAAATGGAAAAAGGGCGAGAGTCGCTGGACGTTGTATAAGACAAGTGCGATTATGATCGAGAGTCCGAACAGAAGTAGAAAATTAACAAGCTTCTTCCCGAAAATTTTATAGTTTTTCTGTAAAAATAAAATCGGTGTAACAACACCTGTTACAAGAAAAAGCTTCGCAGATGATTTTGCAAGAAGAGTAATACCTGAAACAATTCCATAAATTAATGCAACATCCAACCGCAAGGTTCTCGCCAGCAGTATTAAGAAAAAGAGACTCCATACGAATCCTGCGTTTATCATGGAATCAACCAAAGCAAGTCGGTCATAAAAAAGAAAGAACGGCGTCAAGACATATAACGCCCCTGCGATAAATGATGCGCGTTTCCCAAAAAGATAGTAGGTAAGAGCAAAAATTCCTATGAGCGAAATAAATCCACTTAAGACCGCAAATAATCTTCCACCTAAAAGTAAGTTGTCAGGGAAAAACTTTAAAAACGGGATTGTCAGCCACGTTTGAAGTGGCTGCCTGCCGTCGGTTAGGGAGATAAATCTCCAGTTGGCGTCGTGCCAGGCCACGCGCGCCCACCTTATATAAATTCCTTCGTCGGTAAAGATCGGAAATTTATCCAGGTTGATTAAGCGCGTAGCAAAATAAACAAGCGCAATGATTTTATAGGTAAAGTAGTCGCGGATACGGATATTTTTCTTTATCCATTTTACGTACATCGTAATATCAAACATATTTCTGTAATTCTATCTAATTGGTAAACAAAGTGAAATCGGTATTACTGTAAATCTTTTTTACCGGTAATCCTTTGACTGTCCACAGGTCTCCGTTTTCGAGAAGATATAGACCGCTGCCTTTTTTTACCCGTTTCTGGAATTTTTTAATCTCGTAAAAATAGTTCACTTTTTTTCCTGTGTAGTATACCGCGCAGGGATTTCCTCCATAGATAAAGGTCGTTGAGGTGGTAAGTTTTCTATCAAGTGTCTCCCATCCACGTCTCTCGGAAAACTGTACAAGATATTCCAGCTCGTGTCCGTTTATTTCTGAAACCTTTTTGAGTGTTTCATACCGTTTAACGGTCTTAACATCCCCGATTGAAGATCGGCTTTCATGAAGAATAAGTTTGCCTGCATCAAGAATGAGAAGCGCCATTAAGATATATAAAAGAAACTTAAGCTTTTTCGATCTGAATAAAACACTGATGCCGTATCCGAGGATAATTGCAAGAAACGGATAGATGGAGAGTGTATACCAAGCAATCTTTGTTTGAGCTCGAGTCAACAGAATCAGCGGAATAACGACAAAAAGAGAGAGTGCTGCCAAAACTCTTTGGTCATGTAGTTCTTTAAAAAAAGTTTTCTTCGAAAGGAATTTTTTGAAATTGATCAGATAATACATCGGAAACACAAATGCAAAGAACAACCACGGTTTTAATTCCTGAAAAAATAATTTGAGATAGAATAATCTTCCGCCAAAATGAAACTCAACAGGATATTTAACCTTTTGGATTATATTTTCATATACATAGACCTGATAGAAATCTTTGCCATGAGAAAGCAGTTGGAAAATATGCCATGGCGTAGCGACCACTGCAAAAACTCCAAGCATCCTTAAGAAATTGAGAAATCTTTCTTTTTTGAAGTCTATGAAAAGGGTAAGAAAAAGAGGAGGTAAGAACTGTATCGCAAGTCCTTTGATCATGACGCCTACTCCAAAAAATAAACCTGCAAGATAACTAAAAGATTTTTTCTTATCGCTTCCGAGCCAGAAATAAAGCCCGAGCATTACGCAAAGAGCAAAAGGAAGCTCGGTATTCAGATGCATCGAGTAGATAACCACCGATTCCGATGTAAGAAGGATTAAGCTTGAAAGAACTGCGACTTCTGTTGAAAAGTATTTCTTAGCCAGTACGTAGACTACTGTTATTAAACCTAAGCCAAAAAGTACGGCAAAAAATCGTGATGAGAATTCATTTATTGAAAAGAGATATGGAATCTGAAGAAGTAGTGAATAGCCTACCGGTTTCTCAAGCCGGCTTCCACCATTCCACTGATTGGTGAGAAGATTTCCGGATGCTTTCATTTCTTTACCGTACTGAGCATAGATGCATTCATCCCAATCCCAAAGAGGAGTTTTTCCGAGATTAAGAAAAAAAAGAAAACCCACAACCACGAGAATTATGAGAAGAGGCCAGTATCCCCGGAACAATTTATTAAAAGCTTTTTTCATACTACTTGTAGTTTCCTAAGAGATCGTGGGTGCGGATCTTGACCAGATCGCGGAGAGCCTCAAAAGAATCTGTGATAAAGTTCACATTTTTAGTTTCTACATGACGCCAAGTGACCGGAACTTCTTTGATTGGCACATTTAAGCGTTGTGCGATAAATAAAAATTCAAGATCAAAGCCCGTGGAAACCGAAGATCCTTTCACCATCCTGTCCGGATAAAAAACCTGTAATTTTTCTATTATCTGGAGCGCTGTTTTTCTCTCAAAAGCTTTAAATCCACATTGAGTGTCTTTGATTCCCCACAACCCGATAAATAATTTGCGCACAGCGATCAGTCCACGCGCCATTACTTTTCTCAAAAAAGGAGCGCCTTTTCTTTGGGCATTTCTTGAGCCAATTACGATTCGATAATCGTTATTTAATTCTTTGATCAATTTTTTGGATTCCTCAATCGGAGTCGCAAGATCAATATCAGAAAACATTACGTATTTTGCCTTCGATTCCTTAATTCCTTTTATGACAGCAAAAGCCTTGCCTTTGTGTTTATTCTCAATAAGTCTAAATTTAGGAAACTTTGGTATGTAGTCTTCCTTAATAACTGCTTTGGACTCGTCGGTTGATCCATCATCAATGATCAATACTTCTGTAAATCTTTGATCGTCTTTCACAAAGTTACCTATTTTATCTAGCACGCCTTTTTGGATGTTTGTGGACTCGTTATAGCAGGGGATTATGAGCGAAATGTCCATGTTCAGTTGCTTAATCTATACATTGTAACGCCCTCGAAGATCATTTTCTTCTCTTCAATCTTTTTCGGTTTAAAGTATGCGATATCCCACTGTGGATTTCCAATCGGTTTACAGGCTCCTTCGCAGACCACAAACAATTCCTGTGCAGGTTCAAGCGTATCCTTTTCAAGTGGTCTGGATCCCCATAGCTCAAGAAAGTACCGGTAGGTGGAGTCGGAATACTGATTGGGAAGAGCGGTGACAGCAAACTTCGGTTTATTTATAGAACCTCTGATCGATCTTGCGATCACCTGCGCTCTGGTAATCTGGGCCGAACCGTCGCCATGTAGAAAATAATAGCCGGGAGCATTGAGATACAGATAAGCAGCAAAAAACAGTAATAAAACCGGGACCAAAAACTTATTTTGTAAAAGATTTCCGAGTAAGCCCCCAAGAAGAATAAAATACACAGGATATACAAAGCCATAGTAATGGGGGTATTTTGGACCGGAATATAAAGATAGACCGAGAAGTCCAAGCAGAAAGAAAAGAGAAACATAAGACATCTTTTTATTAACCTTTACCTGAAGAAAGAAAAGAATTACAAAAATTACTAAAAGTGCACTTAAAAGAAATGATTCAAGAGGAGTCCTGAATATATACTGATTTAAGGTAGAGAAGGTCTGGAAAAAGTCGGAGAGTTTATTGGATGATGCTACCGGTGAGGTGGTCATGAAAAGTTTCAACAGACTCTTACTGTTAATAAAACCGTGTCTTAGGTCAAAAATAATAAGAGGAGCTGAGCAGAAAATAAATGAGACGAAGCTTAAGCAGATGGAAATCAGATTTTTTTTCAAAAGTTTTTTATGTGAAAGCAGATCCCAGATATAAAGAAAGGCGATAGGAGGCCCGACAAATAAGGCAAGATAATGAAGCTGAAGGGCTAAAGATACAAATGCACCGGTGAGCAGATAAAATATTCTTTTATGTGTGAGTACAGACTTGATTGCAAAGTAGACCGTAAGTAGGGTAAATAAGGGGAGAAGATTGGGATTCCATGAAAATCTGGAAAACTCGATAACTATTGAGGAGAAAGCAATTAATGCAGATGAGATAAGCGCGGTTTTCCTCCCAAACAAATCTTTAACCAAAAAATAATTTATAAGTACATATAGACTTGAAAAAAAAGCTACGCCTACAGCAGGGCCGACCGGATTAAAAGCCGACAATAAAAGCCACGGGGCAATGAAGTAGTAATAAAAAGGTCCTAAGAAAACCTGTCCGACAGAAGTAGGAGCACCAATGGCAGGGAAGTGCTCTAAGGTCACGATTCTTTTGAGGACGATCGCATCTCTTCCCTGGTCTCCCAGAAATGTCGCATATTCATAGAATTTATAGATTCTTAGAAAAAAACCTGCAAAGAAGATCGCAAGCGCTGCCCATAGCATTTTATCCTTCCGAAAG
Organism: Candidatus Microgenomates bacterium; assembly: GCA_025451885.1. GTDB lineage: Bacteria > Patescibacteriota > Microgenomatia > UBA1406 > GWC2-37-13 > 2-01-FULL-40-42. Next base: position 16,085 of record JANWJL010000009.1, on the reverse strand, counting down.
AACCTCAAGATTTTTGTGGTCATTGTTGTTAGAATAGTATGAGTTTTATGAGCAAATTATACAATAAAATCCTCCCGCAACTTGTTTTGGTGGGCATAGTAATTGTATCAACTCTTCTGGTCTGGCTCCCGTTTCTGCTAAAAAGTCCCACCTGGTTTGGACTGCCTATACCGAATTCAAATTTCGAATATATTCTTAGGCACTTTGATGGTCCTCTATATGTAGTCCCTGCAAAGACGCTTTACAATCCGCAAGCTATAGCTAACCTGGGTATTGAGCTACCTTTATCAACAACGTATTTTGCTGCCCATATTCCCTTATATCCACTTGCGATTAAATTGTTTGCCCCCATCTTCGGGTATCTGAAATCCATGGTTTTTGTAACAGTGCTTTTTACATCTTTTTTGGCAATCTTATTCTATGAGGTTGTAAAAAGATTGAAACTAAGCAAGAACCCTTTTCTATTATCTGTTGTATTTCTATTTCTTCCGAGATTCCTGGTACTGCGTACCGTAGGTGCACCTGAAACCATGTTTATGTTTTTCATCCTGGGATCATTATTTTTCTTTGAAAAAAATAAGTATTTCTGGTCGGGTCTACTTGGTGGACTTGCAGCTGCTACTAAAACACCAGGAGTTTTATTATTTGTAGTCTATGGATTGACTCTGCTGGAGAGATATTTAAAAACCAAAAAGTTTGAAAACAAAACACTTTGGCTTTTATTGATTCCTGTCGGTTTATTAAGCGTATTCCTCTTTTATTTGAATCAGACCGGTGATTTTTTTGCCTACTTTAACTCAGGAGATAATATTCATCTGGTTGCACCTTACGCTGCATTCAATCATTCACTTCCTTGGGTAGGAACCGGCTGGCTTGAAGATATTGTTTTCTATTTCTTTCTGTACATCTCCGCCGTCTTCACACTTAAAAACTCTAAGTACCGCAGTTTTTTTTATTTCGCCTTGGTTTTTACGCTGGCGGTTATCTTTGTGCAGCATAGGGACATTGCAAGATACAGTATCCCGCTTTGGATGATGGCGTGTGTAGCGTTTGAGAGATTTTTTACATCAAAGAAGTTTTTATATGTATTTATTTTGCTGCTTCCTGCAATATTCATGTACGCATGGAATTTCTCACTGGTTAATATAATGCCGATCTCCAACTGGGCGCCTTACTTATAGCTTGACAGCAGTCTAAACCAATATTATACTAGCGATCTACTATGAAAGAACGGAACAGGAGCTTCCTAAGGGACGTCTCAAAAGGGGCTTTGGCACTTTTTGCCGCAGCAGGTCTCGCCGCATGTATTGACTCGGACGCTATAGAAAGAAGTAAACATCATTCCAGATGTCGAACATCAAAACCTCAAGTAGTCGGTGAGACTAGCTCAATCAATTCGGAAGGAAATACAGGAGAAAGCTTTACAATGGCTTTTAAGGTTAGCGCTGCGTGTGAAAGGAAAACTCTTTACGTTACTTGCACAAAAGGTTCCAGTCAACCCAGAGACTGTGAATTTAAAGGTTTTGATAAAACCCTTCGCTAAAATACTTTTCTCCAGACCTTAGCGTGAAAGCCGGCACCGTAGAAATCTTTCATTTCTCCGACAGGCTCACCATACAATTTTCTCCAAAAAGGCCAGCCGGTATCTTCATACCGAAGCCCGCTGTTTAATAAAATTTCCTTGTAGCCTCTATTTTGAACTTCAGATTCGATATGTGAAACTATCGCTCTTCCCACTCCTTGTTCTCTCTGATCCAAAGCAACGTTGGCATTAATGATCTCCGCAGGTCTACCGGTTTGCGCAAAGCCTATCATCTCTTGGCGTAAAGGCTGAACACCCATTACTCCTACGACTTGACCATTTTTCTCGGCGACATAAAAGGTCTTGGAGTTTTTCGCCTGGATAGTTTCCTGCATTTCAGCCATCACCTCTTCTATTTCTTCTTCAATTAATTCCCCTGTGATAACCGGATATCGAATCCATGTTTCAAGGATCGGCCGAATCGACGGAAGATCCTCATATCTTAACTGTCTGACAGTTCCGTCAAACCGAGTCTCTTTTGAATCTTCCTGTTCGGTCATTTTAGTTTTGAATTTACAAAGGAGGTTATTTTGTTCTTGAAAACATCAAAGGAATATTTTTCAGACTCTTTTCTCGCGTTTTTTCTCATTTCTAAATACTTTTCTTTAGGTAATGATTCAAGCTTTTTTATTTCCTTAAGAAGTGACCGAGAATTCAATTCGTCAAACAAGTAGCCATTGACTCCAGGCTTAACGGTTTCCTTAAGACCCCCTGAGTTGTATGCAATAACCGGCACGCCATATCCCATCGCCTCAACAGGCGCTATCCCAAACTCCTCATCAACAGAAGCAAATAAGAAACCTTTAGCACCGGAATAAAATTTATTAAATTCGTCATCATTTATTTTTCCGAGAAATTCTATCGTCGGACCGGAGATATTCTTAAGGTATTGAAGATCTCTTCCTTCACCAACCACTTTTAATCTAAACTTTTGTTTATTTGCTGCTTCGATAAGAATCTCTATATGTTTCGCTCGAGCAAGTCTCGAAAGGGTTACGTAGTAATCTTTTGTCATTCTGGCTTGTCCAGAATCGATTCTGGATGCGCTTTGCTTACCAGAATGACGAGGTATATCAACTGGAGGATAAATAACCACAGAGCTTTTCTTGTAAAACTTTTTGACTCTATTTTTTGTTTCTTCGGAATTTACTACAAAAAAATCAGCTCGTTGGGAAGCATAGTAATCCCAGATCCTTAAACGATGATTAATGATATTTGCATATATTTTGATCGCCAGATTTTTCTTCCACTCCATGGCCGTCTCATACCCATATAAATAACGGGGCGGATGGTGGATATAGGATATATGAACGGTTGGTTTAGTGGTTTTAATATTTTTGGACATATACCAACCGGATGAAGAAATAACCAGATCGTATTTTGAGAAGTCAAAGCTTTCCCAGATAAAAGGCGCGAGAAACCGAAGAGGCGAGTAAAGTTTTCCAAAAAAAGGAAGTCGAGACGCCCACGAGGTTTTTATATTCCAGCTCTTATAATCCGGAGCAGCTTTCTTAAGAGTTTCATTACTGTAAAAGGCAGTGAATACATCTGCTTTGGGATAGATTTTTTTTAGCGCCAAAAAAACGCGCTCGGCGCCGCCAAACTCCTGCAGCTGATCGTGCACAAGAGCAATTGTCATTTTTTATATTATACTTTATGGATGAGCCTTCTGAACGGCCTTATTCTCGGTGTTATCGAGGGTATAACCGAGTTTCTTCCGATCTCATCCACTGCCCACCTTATCATTGCAGCACGACTGCTTCATATCGAGCAGACCCAGTTCCAGAAGTTTTTTGAAGTTTTTATACAGTCAGGTGCAATACTGGCTGTACTTTTTCTTTACACATCATATGTACTGAAACACAGATCGTTATTAAAAAAAATCTTTATTTCATTTCTCCCCACAGCGGTAGTAGGACTGATACTTTATGAGATTATCAAAAACGTTTTTTTCGAATCATTTTCACTTATATCATTTAGTCTTTTGTTCATCGGAGTTATCTTTTTCTTTCTTGAGTATGCGATATCGCGGGACCACATCAAACTAAAAAGACATATTGAACATATGTCTTTAAAAGACGCGTTAGTGATTGGTTTAATCCAGAGTCTTGCTGTTGTTCCCGGTGTTTCACGTGCAGGTATCGTTATGATTGGTATGATCCTTTTGCAGTACAAGCGGGAGGAATCAGCAATGTATTCATTTCTACTTGCAGTGCCGACAATTATTGCAGCATCCGCATTAGATCTCTATAAATCCCGCGACCTTTTGGCGGGATATGGTCAAAACGTCTTAGTGCTTGCGATTGGTTTTTTTACGGCATTTGTAACAGCGACAATTACGATCAAATGGTTTATGAAGTACCTGCAAAATCATTCATTGTCGGTTTTCGCGTTCTACAGGATCGCTCTTGCTATAATACTCTTTACGTACTTTCTTCGGTGAGAGTCTCCGTAGTTCAACGGATAGAATATGGGCTTCCGGAGCCTAGGATGGGAGTTCGATTCTCCCCGGGGACACAGGGCCTGTAGTCCAGTGGTAGAACACTCCGTTCGCAACGGAGAAACCCGAGTTCGATTCTCGGCAGGTCCACATGAAAAACAACTATAAAGAATTTGCCATCGATCTTGCCTACAAAGCAGGAAGTCTAATCAAAAAGAATTTTGTGCCGGGTATCAAGAAGCAGTGGAAGGAAAATAACACTCCTGTTACAGAAACGGATTTTGCAGTAAATAAACTCGTACTAGACGAAGTTAGGAAAAATTATCCCGCACATAGCGTTCTTGCAGAGGAAGAGAGCAATATGAAAGACAACGCCGAATATGTATGGGTCTGCGATCCTATTGATGGTACTTTCCCTTTTTCTCACGGAATTCCAACCTTCGCGTTTTCACTGGCCTTAGTAAAAGACGGAGATCCAATACTCGGCGTTGTGTATGATCCGATGCAGGATAGAATGTTCAGTGCAGAAAAAAACAAAGGGGCCTTTCTTAATGGAAAAAAAACTTCAGTCCCAAAAACTCAAAAATTGGCAGGATCCTTAGTCACTGTCGGAGTATTTAAACACTCAAGTTATTACATGATAAAGGTTATAGAAAAACTCAATGATATTGGTGCATATACATTCAACTTTGGAAGTATCGTATATCACGGGATGCTCATAGCAGAGGGATATTCTGTAGGTGCTACATTCAGCTCTATAGGGGCGCACGACGTGGCAGCCTTAAAAATAATCATTGAAGAAGCAGGAGGAAAGGCAACCGATGTTTTTGGTAATGATCAACGATATGATAAACCCGTTAAAGGAGCATTGTTTTCAAACGGAGCTCTTCATGAGGAGCTTCTTAAGGTAATTAAAGAGAATGTAATTCTTCGTTAGGAAGTTGGAGCGGGTGAGGGGAATCGAACCCCCGGCTCATCCTTGGCAAGGACGCATTGTACCACTCAACTACACCCGCATGGTATTTGAGGCTATGAAGCGTCCGTCAATGCGTCCTTTAGGGATGTATCAAGGGACCCGCACTATGGATATAGAAACGGCTCTTATACATTATATCAATAATGGTATTCTAGCAGGTAAATCTCGCTCTACGCTTCAAGGTAACCAGTCTTCTCTTAACCACTTCATAAAATACCTCAAAAATGCCTTTGTAGGGCTCAATTTAGAGAGTTTGAGCGGAGAAGTAATAGAGGGTTACTTGACACAAGGACTGAAGATAAAAGGCTGGAAAAAATATACGTACTGGACAAAATATAAAGACTTAAACACCTTTTTTAATTGGTGTTTGAAGAAGGGTTATGTTAACAAAAGTCCGCTAGCTGAGATACCTAAACCGAGGCAACCTCAACAGTTACCCAAATCACTTAAAGAAAAAGAAGCCGTCCTGCTTCTTAAAATAGTGTCAGCAATTCCTTATCGCTACCATTTTCTAAAGGTAAGAAATAAAGCCATTGTTGCCACCTTACTATTTACTGGGTTAAGAAAGAGCGAGCTTATTAATTTACGGTATTCTGACGTTGACCTTGAGAACAATTTTATTTCGGTTGAACATGGGAAAGGCGACAAGAGAAGGGAAGTGCCAATCCAACAAGAGGTATTAAAACCAATTCTGTATGAGTACATCGAATATAGAAGCAAACTACTAAAGACAAGTGAAAGGTTTTGTAGTAGGGATAAAAGACCTTTATAGAAAAGATGGTAGAAATAAACTTGGCTATGGTAGAATGGTTTTGGCCCCTTGGCAAGGATACATTGGTTAACTATGTGGGAACCTTTTATTTATCTTCTGCAACTATTTCTTGCGCAATATGATTGTAGTCTAGGGATTGTACATGTTCGGTTGAACCTCTTACAAGAGCAATAAATCTCATAAATTGAACGTTTGTCATTTCATATTTTTCAGCAAATGAACGTAAGTACCGCTCTTCTCGTTCTTTGCCTACAAAATCAAACGAGTGTGTAATAACTGCTTCAGTTGTAGAGATTGTGTGTATGCCATCTTCTCTTTCTTCATTTCTTGATACACCCTGAAAACGAACTATTGCTTCAATGCCATACATTTGGGCAAGTGTTTCCCATCGTTCTTCTTCAAATTGTCCTTGATGAAAGTGAAACTTAGTTTCGTCAGGGAAGAGAAATATTCTATCTTTTTCATCCTCAATTAAAAATCCGTGCTCAAAATTATTGGGAATATAAAAATCCTCGGAAAAAGGTCCATTATCTATTAAGTCATCACTAATGTATCCGTGAAGATACCCAGCAATTCGTTCAAACTGCGCTGGATCAGCGACCCATAAATGTTTTGGTCTATTTAGTATGTCGTCAACATCTTCCCCTTCTTTTGCTGTCTCAAATATAACTACATGTGCTAAGCGATTAATCTGGTTTATCCCAATGTGTTTATAACGTCCAACAGATGTTCTTGGAGTTTCGTATGGTTTTATAGCAACCAGTCTTTCACGGAATATAGGAACTAATCCATAAGGATCATCTCTTAATGGTCGGTCTTTTCCTGAAGGAGTCGTTCCACTCTCTGGAGTCATGAAGATATTATATCATGGAAGGTTATTGCAAGGCTCCGCAGCAGGGGTGGAGAGAATCGGACCTCTAAAAAGCAGACGCATTGACATCTTACAAAAGAGAGCTTATATTTTATTTAGGTTCCTTAAAATGACCTTGTAGTTTAACAAGTCACGACTTGCTATTTAGTTCTTGGCAAGGACGCATTGTACCACTCAACTACACCCGCACGGTAATAGGTATTTTAACAGGAAAATCCTCTTTAGAGTAGTATTCCCAGAAAAAGGATGGCGATAGCGAAAGCAGAGACGAGCGGCAGGTACTGTCCGATACCTGCTGACGGTATGGTTGGAGCAGACGTCGGCTCGGTGGTCGGAGTATTCTTCGCAATAATAACTTCGGTCGGTGTAGCTGTAGGATTGTTCGACGGCGTAATTGTGGGAGTAAGGGTGGGTGTGTTGGTCGGAGTATTGGTCGGAGTCATTGTGGGCGTTACAACGGTACATTTATCTTCATTGCACTGTGTGTCGCTATCCAAACAAGCATTAAGGACACACTTTCCGTTACTACAGGCGTGATTGGTTGGACATGCAGTCTCTTCACTACAAGGTCCTCCACACGTTCCCACAGGTATTGTGGGTGTTAGCGTGGCAGAAGGAGTCGCTGGCGTCGTGGGTGTAGGGCAGGTGATTCCCGTCTGACAGACCGAACCAGCGCCTTCATTAGGGAATGTATAATGACAGCTAGTATTACCATCGATCGAATGAATCCAAAGATCCGTCTGAAATGATCCACAGACCAACCCAGAAGGTGAAGCTCGACTAAGTGTTACTAAAAGAGGAGTCCCTGGAGAAACAGTACCATCAATATTATCTGTGACTTCGGCATTATCATTACAGTCCGGGTGGATTGGGTTGCTGAATTGACCACATGCTGCCTCACAGAAGTTGGTATTTTTTCCATACTTTATAGTGTGCGCCTGGTTATCATTACTCGAGATAGTATAAAGAACGCTATAATTCGAAGTCTGTACTGTGGATTCAGGAACTCCATTGGGACAAGCTAGTTGTCGACATTGCGGTGTTTCAGCCAGAGTGACGGTAAGCTTATTACAAGTATCATGAGTAGTGACCGCAACAGTAAAGGCTTTTTTTCCTGTAATAAAAGTTTGGTTGGCTACAAAATAACTTGCCATTACTGCGACAATGATCCCAAGTATAGAAAGAAGTACAAATAAAATCTTTTTCTTTGAACCATTGGTTTTAGGAAGAGGATTTGAATGTTGGTTTGAATCCACCATATGACTAATAGATAGTACGCAATTTCGTCTATAAAATCAATTAAATATTAATGAGCTGATCAAATGTGTTATAGTGATTAGACTTACCTCATGAAAGGACTTATCTCAAAGGCATTTCCGGCGCTAGAAAGCCGCAACTACCGCCTCTATTTTTTTGGACAGCTGGTCTCATTATCAGGGACATGGCTTCAGAATGTTGCTTTGGGATGGTTGGTGCTTACCCTTACCAATTCCGCATTTTGGGTAGGACTCATAGCAGCCATTACCACGCTTCCGACGTTTTTATTCTCACTACTGGGTGGAGTAGTGGCTGATAGGTTTCCCAACCGCTCTATACTGATTATTACAAAATCCTCAGAAACGGTCATCGCCTTTATTCTGGGATTTCTTACTGTCACAGGCAATATTCACATATCCCATATAGTGGTCTTAAGCTTTCTTTTTGGTATGACTATAGCTTTTGATGCTCCGGCAAGACAGGCTTTTGCAGCAGATATGGTCGAAAAAAAGGCACTTTCTTCAGCAGTTGCGTTAAACGCCGGTGTCTTCAACTGTGCTCGTGCAATAGGTCCTGCTGTTGCCGGTTTTTCAATCGCATTCGTCGGGGTGGGTGGTGCATTTATCCTAAACGGGGTAAGCTACTTTGCCGTATTGGCAGGACTACTCATGATGCATTTTAAGGAAAAAAAACACCGACATCACGATCATCCTTTTATACAGATCAAAGAAGGTCTGGTCTATGCATTTACTCACCCTACGATCAGAAGCCTTCTTTTTTTCGTTACGGTAAGCGCAGTTTTCGGATGGTCTCACCTGACGATTCTCCCGGTAGTAGCACGGGACATATTACATCTGAATGCTTCGGGACTGGGTTTCTTATATGCTGCAAGTGGTGCCGGTTCAGCAGTAGCAGGAATCATCGCCTCTGCATTTTCCAGAAAAACCAACTCCACGCTGTTCATCCTAACAGGAGCATTTTTATACGGAATCAGCTTGTTTCTATTCACTCTAACAACAAACCTATGGTTTTCATATCTTTGGCTTTTCCTTTCAGGGTTCGGACTTCTTACTCTTCTTTCAACCCTGAACGCAACCATCCAGCACATTGTTCCTGACTCAATCCGTGGACGCATCATGAGCGTCTATGTATTCATGCTTATCGGAATGCTTCCTTTCGGAAATTTCCAGGTAGGTTTTTTTGGGGAGATGTTTGGTCCGTGGACTGCGCTTCGTATCTGTGCCGCAGTTGTCACAGCCTACGGAATAGGGATGTTTTTAAAACACATGAGGCTTCCCAAGACACGGCTTGATATTGGTGCGCAGAGTCAGAGTCGAACTGACATCTGAGGTTTTTCAGACCCCCGCCGTGACCACCTTGGCTATCTGCGCTGGTGCGTCTGCTTGGGATCGAACCAAGGACCCCTACTTTATAAGAGTAGTGCTCTTCCACTGAGCTACAGACGCAAGATCAGGTTTTCTTATTATACAAAATGGAAGGGGGATTTTACTTACCTACGGTGACGGTGACATCGAAGTTGCTGTCAGCCGGAAGGGGATCGCCGGTTGAGACAGAGCTATATTTTTCCTTTAGGTCGGTCTGAACAGTGCTTAAGTACTTCTTTTGAGAATCTTTTATTCGTACGGTTACGCCTGTGTAATCAAAGTTGTCGGCATTTGCAGCCTCGACGCTGCCATATCCTTTATCCTTCAAAAACGTCACTGCTCCTCCAGCTACTCCTGTCTCACCACTTCCATTTAAGACCTGGACACTTAGATCAGTAGCCTTAGAAACCACGCCTGATGTAGGACGGGGACTTGGGCTGGGGCTTAGTGTGCCGCTTGGGGTAGCTTCTTCGGAAGGAGTTGTAGTCGGCTCTTCTGATGGAACCACGACATCTTCCAATGGCTTTTCAGCCTCTTTGTTATTCTGCGAGTTAGCGTAAAGGAAGTATCCGCCAAGTGCAAGAAGCACAACAACGACGATAATAATCCAGAGTTTATTATTCTTTTTCTTTACTCCGACAGAAGAGGAGTGGGAAGAGGTAAATCCAATATTTTCCTGATTTGGATCCATAATGTAAGACTATTATAGGCGATTATGACGTCTTGTCAACCCTTTCTAATATCTTCTTAAATGCTTCTTTGTCGGTATTAAAGGTCAGTGTATTGAGCACTTCATCTTCAGGGACAAATTTCGCCTCCGAGACTTCCCAATCATGATCTTTTGGATCGCCATCAAGGTATTCCATAAGGAAGTAATACACGGTTTTATCTACTAAATAATCCTCAAAGCGGTATTTATACTTCGATTCAACAGGTTTCTTGTCGACAATCTTTGCTTTTATTCCGCCTTCCTCGCGAACTTCACGGAGAGCAGCTTCCTCCATAGGTTCATCTTTATGCTCATCTTCCACCAAACCCTTAGGAAAATTCCAGCCTTTGTGCTGCGAGTGTTGTGTAATGAGCCAACGGAGTTGTTGGCCTTCTTTTTTATATACAATTCCACCTGCAGAAACCTCTTTTTTATATTTCATAAAAGTATTATACAGTTAGCTGAGAGGTTGAAGCGCAGCTGCATTTTCTGCATCGAGTTGTGAGAGAAAACTATCTCCTTCGGCTGTGATCCTATGTTTTATAGTAACCTTGCCGTCTCCTGGAAAAGCCGTGATAGAGTCCACACCGAGTAAATTGTGTCCGGCTTTTTTATCAAGATAAGCGACATATACTTTTGCCTGCTTTTGCAGAGGGCCCAATGTGCCGAGATTTGGCTGTTCGGAGTAAACCGCGCCCCCCGCACTTTCTACCAGAAAGTAGAGCACCTGCTCTCCGTTATTTGCAGTTACCAATTTAAACTCTTCCTTAAAGCCTCCGGCAATAACTACCGGCACGCACCCATCGTCGACGATCTTATCTGCAGCAACCGGTTCGTTCATCTCCGCAACCATGACTCCTTCTTCATCCAGACAAGCCGTATCCGAGACCCGTTGCCCCAACTCTGCCCTTAAGGTATTGCTTTCACCATCTCCGGTCGGCATCTGGTCCTTGGCGCCGATGATCCTGATTCCGTTTCTCTCGATTACTTTATTTTCGAGTTCCGTCCTGCCATACTTTTTCATTTCTTCATCGGACAGATGTGCACTATGATATCCTTCCGATTCGATTATTTCATGGTCTTCTGTCTGATTTGCCAAGGTCCTTACACAGTAATCCCTAAAAAAGGATTCATCTCCGATTTCGTTATCTCCGGCGCTAAGAATAAAAGCTGGTTTATATAAGTCTGCAGCTTTTCCGACGATTCTTGCCATTCCGGCATTGCACTTCAACCCTTCTATAATTAATACTTTTGTAGTTTCGTCGGCAGGAAAAAGAGAGGGATGTTTTTCCACCTGTTTTTTAAGATTTTCTTCGATTCTATCGTACGATTCCTTATCGTCTCTAATAAACTGTTTAAGTCTTCCTTCCACACCGACTTCACTAAGTGGAAATCCGTAAACATCCTTTAATGCAGCGGGATTACCGGATGAACGGTCTGCTGCGATCTGCAGAAGCGGACCACCTACTACTGTTGCCAAAACAACAATACCCAAAGCCTCTGCTCCAAGGGAAACGTTTTTCATATGCCGTTTCTTTGCTTCCGCCTTAAGAATCCGAAGACTTAAAAACAGAGCGGCGCCGAGGGCCGCATACATCTCAAAACTATGTCGGACCTCTTTTTCTGCATTCTTAATATCGTCCTCGTAGTTTGCAAAAAAGCTTGCATACGCTTGCAAATCTTCTTCTGAAATCTTTGTCGGAATAATATTGTTTTTCGTAAACTGAAAAGGGAGATCGTCAACTGTTACATGAACTCCAAGACCAAGCGGAGAGTCAACATCCCGTGATATTGAGGATGATTCGCCGTCCTTAGTAGCTGCCTCGATCGTCAACTGCCCGTCATAGCTTATGGTGACTCCAGCGTCATGAGGGCCAACAGGCACAGGGGTCTCTATAAAAGTAACTCCTGCCACTCCGGAACCCAAAGCTACTCCGGTAGCAAGAGCGATGTTTCCAACAGCTTTTCTGAGGCGGGGGAATCTTTTTGTTTTTTTCGGTTTAGGAAGAGCTTCAATTACAGGCTGTGGAAGTGCACGCTGAATTGGACGTCCAAGAAGGGCAGAGTATGGGAAGGGGATTGCCTTGTCAACCAAATAAAGATCCGGTCTTTCTGCCATATATCCGTTAAGTTGCCATTATATCACTTAAATATGAAATCAAGGTTAACCGATCTGAAAATTTAGATATACTTTCAGACAAATGAAAAGATTACTTGAAAAATGTAAACGGATTATTTCAAGCAGGTATTTTCCTTTGATACTGGGCTTATTTGCAATAATACTAACAATTCCCTCTATACATAAAGGTCTTGCTGCAGACGATTTTTTTATCAGTGTTTCCAGAAATTTTCCTGTTCCCAGTGCACCAAAAGGAATCTTTGCAATAAGCACGAACAAAAGAAATCTTAGTACGGTGCTCTTTCATAAATATATCGTAGTAACCTCTGCGTACAAAGAAATTTTAGAACGAGGGGATCTACCCTGGTGGACCTCTGAAAATCTTTCATTTTCCTTTTTAAGACCTGTATCGGCATTTACCGGTTGGCTAGATTTGTTATTGTGGCCGAATTCACCACCTCTGATGCACCTTCAAAACATTTTTTGGTATGTGATACTATCTCTCACTGCATTCATCTTCTATAAAAAGTTTTCACCGACGGTTTTTAGCGCTGGCCTGGCTGCCTTACTATTTACGATTGATATAAATCACCTCACGCCAATCGTTTGGATAGCCGATAGGTGTAGGATCCTCGTGCTTTTATTCGGAATTTTGACTCTTATATTTCATAACGTGTGGAGAAAAAAGAAAAAGACCTCATATTTATGGATAGCCCTTCTGACTTTTCTTCTTACTTTATTTTCCTCGGAAGCGAGTATCGGAGTAGTAGGCTATCTAATAGCATATGCGCTAATTTTGGAAAATTCCAATTTCTTTAAAAAAATAACTACGGTCTTACCATACTTTCTTACACTCATCATTTGGAATCTAATATACAGACTCCTGGGATTTGGTATAGCAGGGACATCTCTTTATACAGATCCTTTGAAAGATCCGGTTTCCTTTTCGGTTCAATTTTTTATTCGGACGCCGATACTTTTCATAGAACAGTGGTTTAATACAAACAGTCTGGTACCCCCAAAATTGTGGGGCTTCTTTGGTCCGGCTCTTTTTAATCTCTCTTCTCCATCGGTAAGGACAGTGTTTGTAGTTACCTCTTATTTTGCAATGGCGATCGTTCTGTTCTTTTTATGGAAGATTGTAAGGAAGAACAAAGTTGGCAGATTTTGGATACTGGGAATGATGCTTAGTCTTGGACTTGCTTCGCTTACAAATATTCTTAACGGCCGACTTCTTTTGTTTGCCGGAATAGGAATGTTTGGATTGCTGGCCATGCTTACTGAAAACACACTCAACCAATTAAAAAAGAAAAAACTTAAATTTTTTCCCACGTTTTTTCTATTAGTTCTTTTGACAATTCACGGAATAATATCACCGCTGCAACTATTCTGGTACTCCGGAGGACCCAATCAATGGCAGCAAAATATCAATCGATTCGTTGAGATAAATAATAACGGCAATCTTTCAAAAAAAATAATCGTTTTTGTAAACGTCCCAAGTTCCCAGTATCTTGGGTTGTTTTATTTTATCCGGAGATATCAGAAGAAACCGTTGCCCAAGAAAATTTTTATGCTAACACACGGTTATTATGACATTACTTTAAAGCGGATTGATGAAAAAACAGTTCAGACTAAAAGTTCAAATAAGTTTCCCGAAAGAGCAAGAAATACTTTATTTAATATAGCTTATTTAAATCACGACATCGATAAGGTATTTTATAAACTGCCTCTGGATTTAAAAAACAACGATTTTACAAGAGGAGGAGTGCTTATCAGGATTCTTAAAAAAGACCAGGATGGTTTTCCTACTGTAGTAAACTTTATTTTCAAACAGAGATTGGAAGACGCTGAAAACATTTGGTATCAATGGAACTGGAGAAAAGAAAAATACGAAGAATTCATCTTGCCGAAAGTAGGGGAGACGGTTGAAATAAAAGCGCCCTTTTAACGGGCAATGTCATAGGCAACGCGGAGAACGTCGCCTCTCTGTTTTATCTTTCTGATAGTCATAGACTTAATATCTGAAAGGTTTGCTACATGGGTGCCTCCACATGGAACTCCGAAATCTCCATACATCACTACCCTCATCGGTTTTCCTTCGGGAAGATAGTCGGGGACGAACTGGCAGACCTCATGCATCTTGGACTTTTCCATGAAACGAAGAGTTGTCTCAGCTCCCTGTTTTATGATTTCGTTACATTTGTCCTCGATAGCTTTTTTTATTTCCTCCTTCTTTGATTCATCAACGGTTCCTGCGTACTCGATATACGGTCCCTCAGGGTAATGAAATCCTTTGCCCGGAATCCATTTATGTCCAAGTGCATTTATTGCCATATCTGCGACATGCCCTGCAGAGTGAATCCTCATATGTAGTTCCCGCCTTTCCTTTTCTACAACGCAATTTACTTCGTCTCCTTTCTTAAATGAACCGGATTGAAACGAGCCAATATGTCTTACAATCCCATCAATCCATCGCACCTCATCAACCTGAAACGTTGCCGATTCATTCTTGATCGTTCCTTTATCGTATGGTTGTCCTCCTCCTTGAGGATAGAAAATCGTCTGATCAAGAATTACAACGGTCTTTCCGTCTTCTTCAAGCACGTCTTCAACAATAGCAGAAGCTTCGAGCAACGACATGTCCTCAAGATAAAGCAGTTTTGTCATAACGTGCGGAGAGGGTGGGATTCGAACCCACGAAGAGCTTGCGCCCTTAGCAGTTTTCAAGACTACCGCACTAGTCCACTATGCGACCTCTCCTTTGGAGGTGCGGAGGGGAATCGAACCCCTGCATAGCGGTTTTGCAGACCGCCGCGTTGCCACTTCGCCACCGCACCAGTACAGGCTATATTTTACCTTAGAAATCCCTTAAATGGTCTGCTAAAATAGTTGCTCATATATGTACCAAAGTCCTACATACGGCAAAGTTGACCTTGACAGATTAAAGGAGATCATCTCGAAGTACATGTCCCAAAATAAAAAAGGACGCTACGAAGTCATAGTGGGTACTGATTCGCAAAAAACCAGAGGGCATGCATACGATTTTGTATCAGCACTCATCGTCCACCACGTAGGTCATGGAGGAATCTATTTTTGGAAAAGAGAGTTGTTTGAAAAGCAGATTTCCCTGAAGGAGCGGATTTACCGTGAGGCCATCATGTCGCTTGAGACCTCGGAAAACTTTATAAACTTCTTTAAAGAAAACGGAATCTCCAAATACAACATTCAGATCCACGTAGACATCGGACACAACGGCGAAACCCGCGAGCTGATAAATGAGGTTGTAGGAATGATCCGTGGAAGTGGATATGAGGTTATGATCAAGCCGAATTCTTTTGGAGCTTCAAAGGTAGCAGACCGTCACACTTAAGCCAGAAAGTCTCTTACATTAGCGTCGTTTATCACAAAAGACTCTCCCTGACCGTTGACTATTTTATATGCAGCTTTTCTCACAACTCCTTCTATCGTTCTTTCAAGTGAACGGATTCCTGCATCAAATCCCAAAGGACGGGTAAGTTTGGACCAGACCGCATCCTCTATCTTAAGAGCCTCTGGTGGAAGACCGGAGTTTTTGAGGTACCGTGGCAGTACGTAGTTTTTTGCAATCTGAATTTTTTCATCATCAGTATACGCAGGCATCTGTATCAATTCCAACCGGTCCATTACAGCTGTTGCGATATTTGTAGTATTGTTGGCAGTGGCAATAAATATTGCTTCGGATAGATCAAACGGATAATCTATAAAATAGTCGGTATACGCTGAGTTCTGACCCGGGTCAAGTAATTCGACCAAAACTCCCATGATAGCACCCCTTGATTCAGGCGTAATACGGTCAAGCTCATCGAGGAGGATTACCGGGTTTTTTGCTCCCGCACGTCTTAGGCCACGCATAATCATTCCGGGTTCTGCCTCACCGGATGATTTGGATTGTCCTCTAAGGTCCAAAGCGGATGAAAGGCCACCAAAAGGAATAC
>JANWJL010000008.1 GCA_025451885.1 Candidatus Microgenomates bacterium | reverse complement strand
ATGCGATACTTAAGGGCAGCAATACTTTTTTAATGGTCTGTCTTGCAGGAGATAGAAAGTACGCGATTACTACAAGCGCGAGTAATACTACATATGCAGTTCTCGTAAAGGTTAGAAAAAGAGCAAGAATTATCAAAAGCGATGATATTCCAAGCAGTTTCTTTTCATTTTTTGTTTTTTCCTTGCTCCATGTCCAGACAGACAGAGGAATCAGCGAAAGGAGAAAAAATGATAATCTGTTTGGCTGACCAAGCGGCCAGCTGACACGGAATACAATCTCCCGGGTTTGATAAAAATGCAGAACGTATTGAGCGATGCTGAATATCGCAACTACTGCTCCTGACAAGATCAAACTCTTAATAATTAGTTCCCTATCGTTCTTTAATGCGAGGGTGCTTAGATATACAATAACCAAAGACAATAAAACAACAGAGCTTCCTGCATAAAAACCGTAAATACCGAAAAAAGATACTACCTGACTGATCGAGAATATTGTAGAGAGCACGAATACAACAACGAGTGTCAGCAACGGAATTCTTTCAGACTTTTCCGGCAAGGTGAGATGTCCGGTTTTATGGAAAATAAAACCCAGTGTAAAAAATAAAACCGTGCTGAAAGCCAACAATAAAACATAGGGGCTGAAATCAAACGGGTACTCAAATATAGGAATGCTTAAAAGAGGAAACAAAAAGATTAGAAAAAGAAGAATTAAAAGAAGCAGCAGCTTAAGAGTCTTTGCCATAGAATACCCGAAAGTATTCTATCAGAAAGGAGATCCAGTTATCAGAAAAAGTCTTCAGAAGATGAAATCTCTCTTACACGGTCTTCAAACTCTAAGTTTTCTTTTTTTCCTAACCAGTACACGATAGCTCCCACCGGAATAAATAACCAGCTAGGGGTTACTTTAGCTGTAACATAAATTCCCGAAGCCTCAACTAGGGATACGAAGGCTACGCCACCCCTTGCAATATACCTCGCTGGTTTTGGAAATTTTTCCTTAAGTAAGCCGTAAGGAAAAGATAATGGCGTGGGAAGTATCGCCCGCGCTGTTCTCTGAAATACATTCCTCTCAACATGTGCCATAGCTTATTATATCAAAGAGCCTGTTAAAACGGTCTAAAAGAGAGTTTAGTACGAGAGGGACATGGAGTCGGAATGAGAGAATCCGCCACCGCTTCCTGTAAAGCTAATGGGGACGGTTTTGCTTTCTTCGTTTACTATCCCTCCCCATGTAGCGCTTGCCGGAACATTGACTAAAAATACCGTACAGACCCCGGCAAACTTTCCGGAAATTCCAACCTTGTCTTTGCCGTTATAACTTCCTGTCACCTTTCCACCACAATCACCGGTAACAGTTCCTGTCACTGCTCCACCTTCAAGAGGGATTTTTAAGGTCATGTTTGCAGAACCTTGTTCGTGTGTGTATACGCCTTTTGCGGTAACCGTACCTTTTTGTTCTGCAGGTTTTTCATCAGAGAACATTTCGTCAAGACATTTGAAGATTGGTTCATCACCACAATTTCGTCCATACATGCCGATTCCGAAGTTTACACCTAAAATGATTCCTGCTACTATGAGTAAAAAAATAAGAGCAGAGACGGCGCACCCGCCTGCTTCAGAACTTGATCCAACAACCTTTTCCGCCATATTTAGCCCTATTGTATCCCCAGGATTTCCCAAAATCAAGCCCTCATCTTCCCCAATTCTTTTATCGCTTGACATCTATGTAAGAAGTCGTATAGGATGAGGGTAATGGCAAAAAAAAGCGGAAACAAACTTCTTCCCGCGGTTGTCGTAGTAGTAATTCTCCTCGTAGTCGGCTTTTTGGCAAAAGATAAATTAATGCCGCAGGCTCCAGCGATGCCTGAGAAAGCAGCTGTCATGAATGCCTCTGAAAAAGGACTCAGTGCGGAACTTTTGAATCTTGATAACAATTATGCTCCCTCAGAAGGTCTGCCGTATGGAAGCCGTTCCCACGTAGTGGTAGCAAGCAACGGCACCCCTGATGTAAGAACTCTTCTACCTCTTGCTCTCCGGCTTGATGTAGACGGTGCTACTGTATGGGAAGGAAAAATTGAAGGAGATCCTTCGGTTGTGTGTAGAGGTGCAAACGGTTGTAGTGTAGACGGGCCTCAAGTTGACCCTACATGGGAAGGAAAACTCGCAGAACTCTTTGTTACTCTGAAGGGCCAGACCTATCTTCTCTGGTCCAGCGCCAAATAACCTACTAAATCTTTCTGTCCCTGTTGGAACGTGAGAACCTATTTCTTGAGTTGATTGTATAATAAAATTGTTAGTCTTCAAAGGCAAATTCCCATTTAGACTAATTTTTATGAAAATTCAGCGAATTGATCATATCGGCGTGGTGGTAGATGACTTAGCAAAGGCCAAAGCATTCTTTTTGGACTTTGGGTTTACGGTTCAGGGCGAGGCCGAGGAGCAAAGTGAATTATTAGATAAAGTAGTGGGCTTGAAAGGTGCTAAGTCGCAAATTGTCTTTCTGCAGGCTCCGAACAATCAGATAATTTTGGAGCTGACCAAATTTCTTCATCCGGCAGATGAGCCTACTCCCAAAGAAACCTTCATGTACTCCCGTGGCATCAAGCACATCGCCTTTGTAGTAGAAAACATTGAGGGAGTGGTGGCTAAAGTAAAGAAAAAAGGCTGGGAAGTTTTTGTAGACGTTTACAACTATGAAAATACCTATAAGCTCTGTTACCTCCGCGGTCCTGAAGATATTATTATAGAGCTGGTAGAAGAACTTTAACTATTGGAATAAGTGGGAAGTTGTTATATTAAGAGTTTGTAATCCTTACTATCTCGTCTACTACTTTGTTTAACGGTTGAGCAGCATCAATAGTTACTTCTCTTGGCTTGAGAGATTTGTGCCAACCTAACACCATCTCCCATTCGTGAGGAGCTTTTCCGAAATCGTTCCCTTTTCGACTGATTATTCTATGCTTTAATGTTTCCTCGTCTATAACTAAATCGATTACTTTAGAAAAAAGATGCCACATTCTTTCTTCATTTGCTGTGACGCCGCTTAAGAAAATTGTTTTATCTTTGGCACGATCTGCGAGCACTTCAACTTTTGAACGGATCATAAGCCACTCGTAGGTTTTATGAAATTCGGGAGAATGGACACCGTACTTTGAAAGATTTTTTGCTATCTTGTGGGTTTTTCGGTCAAACCAATGATTATATCCTTCTCCATCTGCATCATGAGCTTCATATCCCCTCTTTTTAAGTTCTTTAGTGGCCGCAGATTTACCTGAACCTGAAATCCCAGTAATGTAAATCAAAGACATAGTGAGTTAGTGCCACTTGTCAAATTCTGCGATCATTTTGAGTCTTTTTTCACTTCCGTCATACTCTGAGCTAAACCATGCATCAAGAATTTTACATATAGCATCCTTATCTGCTTCCCACCCTACAAGACAAAGTATATTGCAGTTGTCTTTCGTTCTTCCCCATTCTGCTATTTTTTCGTTTGTTGCTAAACAAGCTCTTATACCGCTAAATTTGTTTGCCCCCACCTCAACTCCAACTCCGGATCCGCAAGTAAGAATACCCGTGTTATTTTTACTCTCTAAGACTTTTTTTGTTACTGCTGGAATCATATCTTCTAATTTCATATCTTCATTTTCGTTTTTTACACCGAGATTAATGTATTCAGTACCTTTACTGTGCAAATATGTCTCAATAATTTTTATTGCTGAATTTCCATGTTTGTCTCCTGCTATGTAAATCATATGTTGGCTGGCTCTGTTGGTATATGTCGGAACTTATTTAACTATGTAGGGTTGCGTATCCTCCAACTCTTACTCTTGTTATATTTTGATTTTCATCACAGTCTAACATAACATCAAGTCTAGAAGGTTTTTGCATGCTGTCGCCTTGTTCAAAAACTAGACCTGGTTTTGCCCGTTTAGCAGATATCTTTTTATTTACGAATAGATAAGATGCCAGTGCTCCATGCGCGCTGCCTGTCGCAGACTCTTCATGAATCGCGTCTCGCGGATCAGTATTCCGGCTGTTAGCTATCGCCTTTGGAGAAATTGGATCTAGTGTAAAAAAATGCAGGCTATCCAAATCGTGCTGGTTTTGAAAAGTTGTAACAACTTTGTCATTAAATTCAATTTCAAATAATTTTTCTCTACTTACGATTGGAATTAGTAAATCATTTAATCCTGTATTAACTAGTTGGGGATTGAGACCTGTTTCCGCTATTAAGTTGATTGGTATGTTCAAAAGTTTAGAAAGTTCCTCTGCAGAAAATTTTTTCCCAAATGTTGGAGTTGGTTGATCCATTACTACTTTACCATCTGAAAAAATTGTTACTCCTAAGATTCCGTCTTCTAATTCCTGCGCATGCTCCCCTTCTTTTATCTGTCCTTGATGGAATAACATTCCCCATGCAGCAATAGTTGCATGTCCACAAAGAGGAATTTTTCGTTGAGGACTATAGAAATCAACTTTATGAGTAGCTTTATCGGATTTCATTACAAATGCGGTCTCTGAAAAACCGATTTGTCCCGCAATATACAACATCTCTGCTGAGGTCAACCCGCTTGCATCTGTTACTACACCCGCTTCATTACCCCCTAATCCGTCTCTTGTAAACGCGCTTACCGTGGCAAAGTCAATTTTTTCGGATTGTTCAGGATTTTTGAAGACCTCTTTCATATCTAGGTAGTTGGCTGCCCAGCTAGGATTCGAACCTAGATAAGCAGATCCAAAGTCTGCTGTCCTGCCATTAGACGACCGGGCAAATAATATAGCTATATTTTACCAAATGCTACGCTTATTAACTTTAGCCTACTTGGACGATCCTTTTGATATAATTTAAAGATGGCGGAAAGACCTAATCTGATCTCAGACACTTATGATTACTTGGCGAAAGTTCCTGCAAAAGACGGTGACGAATTTAGTGTAGTCCACCCAAGCGTTGACTCTATTACCTTAATGAAGGGCATTGGCCCAAAAAGAAAAATCCCCTATCAGGCCGCAAGATTGAAGTATAAACTTTCAGCACGGATTATAGAAAGTCGCCCTGAGATTGTAGAAGATCGTGTTGGCCCATATGCTCTTTTTGTCTTTGATGAAGATGGCGATGAATCTTTTTTGTTTGTAAATCCTCTTTTAGAATCCGCGACTGACTGGATTCCTGAAAGTGGAGAACGAATCACTTTGTCTTCCTATGGATTTCTCGTTACTGTTTTTCAGGCGCTTCACCAAACTCATCCACATGTGTTTGGAGATCCTGATCCGATCTGGCACAAGGTGATGGAGTCTGTTTAGGTGCCGAAAAAGAGGCCTACTAAAAGGCCGAGAATGGTTGTAACGCCTCCGACCAAGAAAATTTTCACAGCACCCTTCCATGGCGAAGTATTCAAAAGCGTTCCTTTAATGTAGCCGAGAAGAAACAGTCCGATCAGAGAGCAGATAACGCTTACGATGATTGAGCTGGGATATTGTAAAAATACAACCGGCAGAAACGGAATCATGCCTGCAGCAATGTAGGAAACACATAGTAAAAATCCACTTAATAACGGGTTTCCTCTGGTTCTTTTTAATTTATCTAGATCATCCATTGCATCATCGCTCAGATACTCTCCTACTCCCATCGAGACAGCCTCAATGGTGATTGCGACGATTCCAGCCATGATCACAAACTTGGTGTTTTTCGAACCGATTGAAATTCCTGCGAGAAGGGCTGCGGTGGAAATCAAACTGTCCTCTATCCCAAAAAGTGTGCTTCGAAAGTATTCTTTATGCTTGATCCTCATACTGGAATCTTACCATGAATAAAGCTGCGGTGTGATAGAATAAAGCATGAAAAAAGGTACAGTTTTGCTTATTGGAAGGCCAAATGTCGGAAAGTCCACTTTTGTGAATAATGTAATTGGACAGAAAGTTGCGATCACTTCCAAAAAGCCTCAGACCACCCGCTTCCCAATCCACGCCCGCTATCAGGACGAGCGGGGCGAGATCATCTTCGTAGACACTCCCGGGATATTTGACCGGACTAAGGATGCTTTGGCCAGGAAAATCAATGTCCGTACCGAACAGGCAGTCAATGACTCCATAGATGTAGTGTTGTATATGGTAGACCACACTAGAAAACGGGATTTTGAGGAGGGAAAAGTACTGGGAATGGTCCGGAAAATGAGTAAACCAAAAATACTAGTTATTAATAAAGTCGATCTTCAGGAAAAGACTTTTCTCCCCCAGTACGAGTTTCTGAAGGATGAGTTTCCCTATGTATTTCAAATATCCTCGATAAATAAAACCCACGTTAAACCACTCATGGCTAAGTTGTTTGAACTTCTTCCGGAGGCTAAAAAAGGAGAAACTCTAAGCGATCCTTCTGTCTTTCCTGCTTTAAATATTGACAGTAAGACTTACCTTGCAGAACTTATCCGGGAAAAAATCTTTTTGAAGACCGGTCAGGAACTGCCCTATACCACGACTGTGGTAATCGATGAAGTCACCGAAAGAAGCGATACACTGACTTACATCAAAGCACGGATCCTTACCAATAACGCACGGTATAAAAAAATGCTTATAGGACGAAAAGGAGAAAAAATAAAACTTCTGGGAAGCATGGCGAGAAAAGAGATCGAGCTGGCTACGGGTAAGAAGATTTTTCTGGATTTAACTGTTGAGACAGATTCCCACTGGCAGCACACCCTGCATTAAAGTTCTTCCATTGAGGCGCTGTTATATTGTCTGGTAACTATTCTAAATAAACCACTTGAGGCATCTCTTGTGTCTTCCCGGTAAAAAGCCATCCGTGTTACTACTTCACCCTGTGCTAATCCGAATTTGTTTAAAAAAAGATGTTGCTGCCTTTCAAGCTCCTGAGAATTATTTGAGCGCGCATTAGCCCGTATTAGGAAGATCTTACCGTCCGGTCCAAATCCAACAAAATCTATTCTTTGGAAAGGATGTTTTCCGATCAGTACTTCGGCAAAAGCCTTAGGTTCAATGTCATGCTCATGCTCCCCTTCATAAAAAAAATCCACGAAGTCTTTCCAGTTTGCATGTAAAAAATATAAAGCTTCACGTTGACTGTCTTCCAGACTTGCTGATACGACTCTTCTTTGGAGCTGCCTTTGTAATTTATTGACATTCGGCCTATCGAGTGTTTCGGTGTCTACCGGACTCATCTGATCAAGATGCACTCTCCATTGTTCCCCCGAACCAAGAGTTACCCGGTACTCTATCTCTCCTCTGGAAGGAATTCTGGCAGCTTCGGGCTCTCCTTGTATTTTAAGACTCTCGTACCGCGTTATCGCTTTGTAGTTGGGAAGTACGATTCCGGATCTTGAGGTAAAAAAACGTGGTCTTTCCATGCCTATAGTATAACATAATTGAAGCTGTTTTGGAGCCTCTTAGAAGGAAGAACTATAGTCGGCAAACGAGCAGTATTCACACTCCGGCGTGTGTTTTGGGACCAGGTCACTCATAAGACACTCTTTTATCTTTTTGAGGGTCGGCTCTACCCATGAATCGTCACCTTTATGAGGTAGTAACGTAAGTTCAAATTCCAACACTCCGTCAAATTTTGGACGGTTCTTTCCTGCATTGGCAAAGACAAAATATCCTGTTTCGGAAACCTTAAATCCAAGCCGTCTGAAGATCCACTGATATATCTCCATCTGCCGTTTATATCCCTGCTTCCAGCGGTCTTCCAGAGAAATCTCCTTACTGGTGCTCGTCGCTTTATAGTCTACTATGATAAGATCTCCGTTTTTGTCCTTCCAGACATCATCAATGATTCCGCTGACCAGAAGGTTGGTCTCTTTGTGCAGGACGGATGCACCTTCGTATCTATATACATCATCCCGCCAGATTCCCAGATCCTTATGCTGAAAAGGCACAGCGTCCACTTTGTATTTTTTCATAAGCTCATGTGCCTGACCATCCTTTCTCAGAAGATCAAACTCTTTTTTAAGTAAATGATCGACGGCGTTGTTTAGTGAAAAACCGGGCAGTCCGGGGCGTGAGATCTTCAGCCTTCTGTCAAGATAGAAGCACCGCGGACACTCGTGAAAAAGGTCGATCTTGCTGCGGCTTAATCTAAAAGGTTCTTCCGATCGTGGATCAAATCCGGGCCTGCCTCTTTTTGTATACTCAAACTTTTGAGCCATATTATTTTTTACTTTTATTCAAGGTTATGGTAATGGTAGTGCCGTTATCAAGCTGTATGAATGCTACCGTACCGCTATATTCTTTATTTTTTACATTCACCAGAAAGCTTCCTTCCTGTTCGACAGCCCAGCCTGCTTTGGCAAGTTCTTTTTTATACCATGCGAGAATGGTCTTTGAATTATCGGATGTTGATAAGGTAACCGATGGATTTTTGTCTGACTCAACTTTTAGCACCATGCGTGCATTTGAATAGACCGGAAACTTCTCAAGCGCCTTCGGTACACTATTTTGCTCCCCCACTGTAATTCCCTCACCTGTTTTTTGATTTCTGATGCTGAAGGATTTTTGGTTGGGATTGAAACTAAAGCCGGCTTTTTTAAGCTCGAGCGCGTATCTTGAAAATCCTAGGAATAATAAAACCCAGAATGCCGTCACCAGAACCGCAAAAATTACGGCTACGACAATAAGACAGGTCGCCCATTTTGGTATCTTAACCGGAGTTTTTTTTACAGGGGAGTTTTTGGCCATCTTACTCTATTCTAGCATACTGAAGGTCCGTTTCTTATTCCAGTTTTTCAAAACGGGCGAGGCATTCCTTTTTCCCTAAGATTTCCATCGACTCGTTAAGAGGAGGACTGATTTTTTTACCTGTGACTGCTACCCTGATCCACATAAAAAAATCAGCGTTGTGCAGCTTCTCTTCCTTAGCCAACTCCTGCAGTTTCTCCCCTATGGTTTCAGCTTTCCACTGGGAGATTTTGGCAAGTACATCGTGGACTTTTTTGAATATTTTTTTATGTTTTGTAAGATCAACCTGGTATTCCTCAGGAGGGGAAAAGAAAAACTCGCAAAGAGACAGGTAGTCGGATAGTTTTTTAATTCTTTCTTTTACCAGCGGAACTGTTTTCTCAACGATATTCTCGTCCAATTTAGATTTATAAAATTCGGCGAGTCTGGATTTCAATTCTTGGTCGGACATTTTCCTAATATATTCACCGTTCATCCACTCAAGCTTTATCGGATCGAAAACCGGTCCTACGGTCTGCATTTTTTTGATCTCAAAGACCGAGACAAACTCCTGAAGATCAAAGATTTCTTTTTGTTTAGGATGTGACCAACCCATAAGACAAAGGTAGTTAAGTACTGCTTCGGGAAGATACCCGTGCTTCAGATACCATGACGCCCAGACAGGATTTTTGCGTTTGGAAAGTTTGGAGCGGTCGGGGTTCCGAAGAAGCGGGGTATGGGCAAATGCAGGCTTCTCCCATCCAAACGAGTCATAAAGAAATACATGTTTAGGAGTTGAGGAAATCCAGTCTTCTCCACGAATGACATGGGTGATCTTCATAAAATGATCATCTACTACGACCGCCATATGATAGGTCGGGAATCCGTCTGTTTTAATAAGTACCTGATCATCGATGTCTTTGCCTAGGAAAGAAATCTCACCACGGATCATATCTTCAAAAGATATGGTTATGTCTTGGGGGATATTAAGTCTGACCACATACTCCTCGCCTGCCTCTACTTTTTTACGCGGGTCTTTAAGAGCAAGACAGTGTTTGTCGTAGCGGGGGACCAATCCTTCTTTCTGTTGTTTTTTCCTAAGAACATCAAGTCTCTCTTTCGTACAGAAACAGTAATACGCAACTCCTTTTTCAATAAGCTCTTTTGCGTAGATTTGATATGTCTCGAGGCGTTCGGATTGTCTGTACGGTCCGGCATTTCCTCCAATATCCGGCCCTTCAGTATAATTTAGTCCGTACTCTTTTAATGTTTTGAGGATTCTCTCCTCTGATCCCTTCACGAGTCTTGTCTGATCCGTGTCTTCGATGCGTACGATAAACTCTCCACTGTTTTTTTTGGCAAAGGTCCAGTTTATGAGCGCTGTGTGGAGATTTCCGATATGCAGATCTTCACCTGTTGGAGATGGAGGAATTCGCGTCCGTACCATGGTTAAGAAATTATATAACAGCTTTGATGAAGTTACTTTGCGAGCTTTGAGAAATTGCTTCCTATTTTTTCCCAGTTGATGTTGTCAAAAAATACATCTATATAAGCACCACGGTTTACCCCAAAATCAATAAAGTATGCATGTTCATAGGTATCCAGGGCCACCACCGGTACTGCACCCCAGACCGGAAATGCATTTTGAGCATCTCCCAGATAATTAAACAGCCTCTTCTCTTCCAGATTCCATGCGGTCCAGACCCAGCCGCGTGCGGATATGCCGGTAGCTTTCGCATCTTTTTTATATCCTTCGTACGACCCGAAGTCTTTTTTAATCTGTGAAGCAACGTCTCCGGATGGACTTCCACCTTTTCCTCCAAGATGATCAAAGTAGATCTCATGGTTGATGATTCCTCCCCATGCAAAAGTCAGTTCCACCTTCAGTCCTCTTATGTACGAATAGACTTGATTTGCTTTTTCATAATCCTCATCTTTTAAAGCGCCGAGTTTTTCGTTGATCTCGTTGTATTTATTCACATAGCCTTGGTATAGCTTGAGATGTTCCTCAACTGTTTTTTTGGAGATTCCGTTCATGGTCATGAGGGAATCACTGAATGTCTTTGGTGAACGTTTTATCATAGTTGTCATTCTGGCTTATCCAGAATCGATTCTGGAGTCGCTGGCTCCCCAGAATGACGGTAGGGAGCTATTCGACGATGATCTTGCCGGTCATATCTTTGTGGCCTTTTCCACAAAGCACCGAGCAGAAAAAGTTAAACTCGCCCTTTTTACTGGTGGTGAATTCAACGACTGTATCTTTCCCCGGTTCTAATGTGCTGTTTACATTAAACTCCGGGATTGCGATACCATGATCTACGTCAAGGCTTTTGATAGTAAGCTTTACTTTGTCACCCTGCTTTACGGTAAGGGTTGCGGGACTAAACTCCCATTGCTTTGCGGTCATCGTAAGTTCCTTGACCGCGCCTTCCTTCATTGCGCCGTTGGTCGGCTGGGCTTCCTGCGCAGGGGCCTGTGTTACTTCGGTCTGTTGCGGTACAGGTGTCTGGGATTTTTGTGATTGAGTAAAAAGAACAGCTGCAACTGCGATTACGACGATTGCGACTATGGCTATAGTGACGTTTTTCATACGATTAGGGAGCTCCTATTGTAACCTTGAGCGCTTTTGTTTGTCAACCCAAAAGATCAGGACGTTTTTTAAGAGTTTCTTCATATGCTTTTTGCAGACGCCATTTTTCTATCTTCTTATGATCTCCTGACAAAAGAATTTCCGGGACTTTTTTTCCTTTAAACTGCTCGGGGCGTGTGTAGTGGGGATATTCAAGTAAGCGTACCGACTTTTTTCCTTTTTGTTTTAACTTCTGTAGTTTCTCGTCATCAACCACCTTCAATAATTTATCTATGTCCACCTCAAAAAAACTTTCCTCTTGAGTCGCTCCTTCTTTTTTCAGCACGCCCGGAAGAAGACGGACCACTGCATCGGTAATCATAGCTGCGGTAAGCTCTCCACCTGTCAGGATAAAATCTCCGACCGAAACTTCCTTGTCTATAAACTCTGTACTTCTTTCGTCCACTCCTTCGTAATGTCCTGCGATGATGATCAGATGATCGAGTTTGGAAAGTCCTTCTGCATCTTTTTGACCAAACTGTTTTCCTTTTGCCGATGTCAAAAGCGTCATTCTGGCTTGTCCAGAATCGATTCTGGATGCGCTTTGCTTACCAGAATGACCAAGTATTGACTTTATTGCCTTTTCGATTATGTCCGCCCTCATCACCATGCCCGCTCCTCCACCGTAAGGTTTGTCATCAACCGATCCGTATGAATCTTTTGCAAAGTCCCTGAGATTTACAAGATTGATCTTAACAAGTCCCTTTTCCTGGGCCCGTTTAATGATGCTTTCCTCAAAAAAACCCTTGATCATATTGGGAAACAGCGTCACAATGCTTATTTTCATATCCTTATTATAGTTGACAACACCGCTTTAAGGAGTATACTGTTTCAGTTTTGTATGAAAGAGAAAACCCTCATAGTTGGATCAGGCGGCCGCGAACACGCAATGGGCCGTTCACTATATCATCCAGAGAGAGAACTCCTTTTTGTCCCAGGCAATGGTGGCACCGAACAAATAGGAAGAAATATTCCTGTAAAAGTTGATGCTGTTGATGACATTGTAGTATTAGCAGAAGAAGAACGAACAGAGCTTGTATTAGTCGGCCCTGAACTACCATTATCTCTTGGTTTAGTAGACAAATTAACTGAAAGGGGCATAAATGCTTTTGGTCCCACCGAAGAACAAGCAAAACTGGAAACAAGCAAACGTCATGCTAAGCGCACGATGGTAAACCTTGGTGTGCCTACGGCTGGCTGGGAAGACTTCGAAGATTTTGACGAAGCAGTTGCTCATCTTGAAAATGTGGGTTGGAAAAATATTGTAGTTAAGGCTGATGGACTTGCAGCCGGTAAGGGCGTAATAGTTCCCGATTCAGAGAAGGAAGCAAAAGATGCACTTACACGGATGCTTGTAGACAAAGAGTTTGGAGCAGCAGGAGAGATTGTCTTGCTTGAGGAAAGGATGTCCGGACCCGAGGTTTCTGTATTTGCATTTTGTGATGGAAAAATAGCCGTACCCTTGATAGTTGCTCAAGATTATAAACGGCAATTGGATGGAAATAAAGGTCCGAATACCGGAGGTATGGGTTCGTTTGCCCCCAGCCCACTAGTAGATAGGGCAATGATGAATACGATACAAACTACTATTTTGAATCCTATGGTCGAGGGAACAAATTATAAGGGAGTATTATATGCAGGCTTGATGCTTACTGAAGAAGGGCCAAAAGTAGTAGAGTTCAACGTCCGTTTGGGTGATCCAGAATTTCAAGCAGTCTCTATGGAATTTACAGGAAATCTGGGATTCATAGCAAAAAAGTGTGTGCAGGGAGCGATGCATCCGGATTATGTACGCCACCGCACCGGAGCAGCAGTTTGTGTTGTACTTGCCGCGGAGAATTACCCGGAATCATCTGATAAAGGAACTCCTATTATTATTCCACCAGGTATTGCCGGTCTTCCCCATATTGAAGTTTTTCATGCAGGTACTATGGTTGAGAATGGACAACTTGTGACAAACGGAGGCCGTATTCTTGGTGTCACTGCACATGGTGTTGATTTGGCGCATGCAAGACAACGGGCTTACGAAGTTATCGGTAAAGACGGAGTCCACTTCGCGAATATGCAATTTAGACGCGACATCGGTATCATATACAAGTGATCAGGAAATTTATACTTTCTTCGATTCGTTTTTACCAAAAGACCTACGTTTTCCATATTGGACTGTTGGAGAGGCTATTTTTGACCGATAAGGTATGCCGTTTCACGCCTACATGCTCGGAATATACCTATCAGGCAGTAAAAAAATACGGATCCGCAAAAGGCTTATGGATCGGGCTAAAACGCCTCTCCCGCTGTCACCCATGGAATAAAGGCGGCTATGATCCTCTAAAGTAAACCTTCTTCTTTGCAATTAGCACTTGGTTGACATGATTGCTAATTTAGAGTAAAATAATAAGCATGCAGGTCAATTATCAGCCTCCGGAGGACGCAAAAAACCCTTTGGAGCAGTACTCAATCAACCTCACTTCCCTTGCAAAAGACGGGAAGCTTGATCCTGTAATCGGGCGTGACGAAGAGGTCCGCCGCATCATGCAGATTCTCTCCAGAAGAACAAAAAATAACCCCGTACTCCTTGGCGACCCGGGTGTAGGAAAAACCGCCATAGTTGAAGGTCTTGCACAGCGAATTGTGAACGGAGACGTGCCTGATACGCTCAAAAACAAGGAGATTCTCATGTTGGATCTGACAGGAATGCTTGCAGGAGCGGCGTATAGAGGTGCTTTTGAAGAAAGAATTAAGAAGGTCCTGGATGCGGTGGAAAAAGGGGTGGGTAAATATGTCCTCTTTATTGATGAGCTTCATACTATTGTGGGTGCCGGCGCTGCAGAAGGTGCAGTCGATGCAGGGAATATCTTAAAACCAACACTTGCGCGTGGCAAACTCCGCGCAATCGGTGCCACCACAGTACGCGAATACCGGCAGTATATTGAGAAAGATCCGGCGCTTGAAAGACGATTTCAGCCAGTCTTTATTGATGAACCTTCCGAAGAATCTTCTATAGCAATACTGCGCGGACTTAAGGAAAAGTATGAAGTACACCATGGTATTAAAATCACCGATGATGCGATAATTGCGGCAGTTAAACTTTCCATACGCTACATCACCGACCGCTATCTTCCAGACAAAGCGATCGATCTTATTGATGAAGCTGCTGCTGCGGCAAAAATAGAGGTTGAGTCACTCCCCACCGATCTTGACCAGATCAAAAGAAGAATAACTCAATTAGACATAGAACTCGCAGCTTTAAAAAAAGAGAAGGGACTTGAGACGAGGAAAAAGGCTCTTGAGGAAGAGCGTAAAAAACTTAAGAATAAATTTGATGAGCTCGAGACTAAATGGCAGGAGCAGAAAAAGATCCTATCAGAGCTTCAGAAGAGGCGCATTGAACTTGATAAATTCAGAGCCGAGCTTGAAAAAGCAGAGCGTGAAGTGCTTTTGGATAAGGCTGCAGAAATAAAATACGGCAAGCTTCCTGAGGTTTCCAAAAAACTTAAAGAGATTGAGGAAAGATGGAAGAAAATCCCTCTGCAGGAAAGATTATTAAAAGAAGAAGTAACCGAGGAAGATATTGCGCAAATTGTTGCTAGGTGGACCAGGATTCCGGTGACACGGCTTCTCTCTACTGAATCTGAAAGACTCGCAAAACTTGAAGAAGAGTTGAAACAACGGGTAGTCGGACAGGATCATGCCCTGCATAAAATCGCAAACGCGATCAGACGATCGCGGGCAGGACTTTCTGAAGAGCATAAACCTATTGGCTCATTTCTTTTCTTAGGGCCCACTGGCGTTGGAAAGACGGAAACAGCTAAGACACTCGCCTATTCTTTATTCAATGATGAAAAAGCCATGATACGGATCGACATGAGTGAGTATCAGGAATCACATACCGTAGCCCGACTTATCGGGGCACCTCCCGGATATGTAGGGTATGAAGAGGGTGGTCAACTGACCGAAGCGGTCCGGAGAAAACCATACTCGGTGATCCTTTTTGATGAAGTGGAAAAAGCTCACCCTCAGGTTTTCAATGTTTTCTTGCAGATCCTTGATGATGGGCGTCTGACCGACGGCCGGGGACGCGTTGTCAATTTTGAGAATACAATCATCATACTCACCTCAAATCTTGGGAGCAATCTAATTACAAAGGCCACGAAGGATAAAGAAAAAATTATGATGGGTGAAGTACGAAGACACTTCAAGCCCGAGTTTATCAACCGCCTCGACTCGATCATTATCTTTAACTCATTGACTCCGGCGATGATTTCAGAGATTGTGGAGTTTCAGATAGAAGATGTCCAAAATAGATTGCAGAAACAAGGTTTAAAACTTCAGGTTACCGACACTGTTAAAAAGTATCTGTGTACTGTGGGCTTTGATGAGGTTTATGGAGCGCGGCCGCTTAAAAGAACCATTAACGAACTCGTTGTTGATGAAATTGCTCTTCAAATCGTTGAAGGAAAAATTAAAGTACGGGATACTGTTGTAGTCGATATTAAACAGGGTAAGATTCAGATCTCCGTAAAAAAACCAAACTAAGGGAGTTCTATCTTCGGGTATCGGAGAAAATGTTTCCCCGGATTGGAGCAGTTTGTCTACGTATCTGTGCTATGTCTTTCGTAAAATCATCAGGCTCTACATGGCGACCCCTTACTTTTCCACGTAAAGACGGGATCCTTTCGTTTGTGGTAAGATCATCTGATATTTTAGTAAGAAGATCATCGGCTTTAGTATTAGCCTTCGTAGCTCCATCAAGCAATTCGCCTCTTATTACACGGCTCATCGGAGGCGGTGACACATCCAGTCCAACTCCCCGACTTAGCTCCAGTCTCCCCACTGATTTAGGTATAGTCCCTTTTGAAGATCGTGTCAAGCAGATATTAAAAGCCCTTTCTTATTTTCTCTGCAATCTCTTCCATCTCCTCTTTGGGAAAACTCAGTACTTTTTCCGGCAGCACTCTCCCCTTCTCGATACTGTCATAACGGGGTACAACGTGAATATGGGCATGTGGAATAAGCCCATGAGTAAAATACTGTACCCACTGCGCATTCATTGCTTTTTGTGATGCAAGAGCGGATTTTCTTGCGATCTCCCAGTAGTCTCCAAAGGAGGCTATATCGTGAACCCAGCGGTGGTGTTGTTTTGGAATTACGAGTATGTGACCGCGGGATATCGGGTGGATATCCAACAACGCAATGAATTGATCGTCTTCATAAATCTTGTACGATGGTAACTCTCCTTTTGCGATTTTGCAGAAAATACAGTTTTCCATTTGTATAATTATAGCACCGTGAATAACAACCTTAACAAAACTGCTCAAGAAGTACTTTCAAGAACCATACTTGCTGCGGATGAAAGTACCAAGACTATTGCAAAACGTTTGTCGACTGTTGGCGTCGAATCAAATCCTGAAAATAATAGACAGTACAGGCAGATTCTTTTTAAGGCAGACGGAATAGAAAACTATGTAAGCGGAGTCATACTCTATGATGAGACTGTCAGACAATCAGATGATGATGGCGTACCTTTTCCAAAGGCGCTTACTGATAAAGGAGTTGTGCCGGGAATTAAGGTAGATAAAGGAACGGTAAAATTCTCCGAAGATAAAGTCGATTCCTATACCGATGGTCTTGATGGACTTTCTGACCGGTATACAGAATATAAAAACATGGGAACAAGGTTTTCAAAATGGCGAGCAGTTTATACGATTGCTGATGGATCTCCCACCAATGAATCAATTCAGCGGAACGCTGAGGATTTAGCTGTTTACGCGAAGGCTTCACAGGATGCAGGAATTGTACCGATAGTCGAACCCGAGGTCCTGATGGATGGAAACCATTCCTTAGAACAAGATAAGGAAGTGACAACCAAGGTTCTTACTGCGGTCTTTGATGCTTTGAAGAAGCAAGGCGTTGACCTTTCAGGAATAATTTTAAAGCCCAACATGATTACCTCAGGCAAAGACAACTCTCAACAAGCGGACGTCGAAACAGTTGCACGTGAAACTTTGGAGGTTCTGAAGCAAACTGTGCCTTTTGCCGTTCCGGGGATCGCCTTTCTTTCAGGAGGCCAGAGTCCGGATCTTGCCACAGATCATTTAAACGCAATAAACAGATTGAAAAATAAAAATCAGTCGGATTACCCGTGGCGTGTCACTGCTTCATATGGACGAGCCCTTCAGGGTGAGGCTTTGGAAGCGTGGGGAGGGAAAAAAGAAAACATAGAAAAAGCGCAAAAAGTATTTTTAGATCGGGCGGAAAAAGTTTATAAAGCAAGTCTTGGTGAATTGTAACTATGGCACAACAATGGACTACCTTAGCCGAACATATTCTTAAAGAAGAACAAAAAATTCCTAAAGCCACCGGAAGTCTATCCCTGCTTCTTACCCGGATCGCGGAAGCTTCAAAGATTATCTCAACCCATGTAAAACATTCCGGACTAATCGGTATCGAGGGTTTAGCAGGAAAACAAAACGTATATCAGGAAGATGTAAAAAAACTTGATGAGTTTGCCAACAACTTACTTGTCGATACTCTTTCTGAAAGCGGACAGGTTTTTGCAATAGCCTCTGAAGAAATGGAAAAACCAAAGATCTTAAAGGATGGAAAAGCCGAATATTCGGTATTTTTCGATCCCCTGGACGGCTCGAACAATGTGGACAACAATAACTCTCTTGGAACAATCTTTTCTATTTACAAAAAAGGTAAAGATTTCCTTCAGCCCGGAAAAAATCAGGTAGCTGCCGGCTATATTTTCTACGGATCGAGCGTTATGTTGGTTTATACGACAGGAAAAAACGTAAACGGATTTACTCTTGACGCTTCAGAAGGAAGTTTCTTACTCTCTCACCCCAATATGAAAATTCCTAAGAAAGGAAATATATACGGTATCAATGAAGGAAACTATAATCTTTTTGATAAACCTGTGCAGAAATATATACAGTTTCTGAAAAAAGATAAACCCTATCGACTCCGATACGCAGCCTGTATGGTCGCTGATGTCCACCGTTTTCTTATTGACGGAGGAATTTTTATGTACCCCTCTGATTCATCCGCGCCAAAAGGAAAACTCCGTCTTATGTTTGAGATAAATCCTATGTCATTTATTATTCAGACTGCAGGCGGAATGACGATCACCACTACTGAAAATCCTCTGGATCTGGTGCCATCCCAACTGCACCAAAAAACTCCGGTTGCCATGGGCAGTTCTGACGACGTAAAAAACTTCGTGAAATTTCACAAAAAATAAAAAACCGTTATACTGAATATAAGTATGAAAAGAGTACGTGTCGGCTTAAATGGTTTCGGAAGAATCGGGCGGGCTTTTACCAGAATCGCAGCTTTGAAAGATACTTTTGATATCGTACTGATAAACACGAGAAAAACTAAGACAGAAACACTCGCCTATCTTTTGACTTACGATTCCATATACCGGAAATTTGAAAAAGATGTAACCGTATCAGGTGAGAGTTTAATAGTCGGCGGAAAATCAATTACCACCTCGCAGTCTGCGGAGATAGCACAGATTCCATGGGAACAACAGCAGGTGGATGTAGTGGTTGATGCAACCGGCGCTTTTACAAAAGAGGGTGATTTAAAAAATCACATCAGAGGATCCGTAAAAAAAGTCGTCCTGACTGCTCCTTCAAAAGACGAGACCACTGCTCATGTTGTCCTCGGCGTTAATCACGAGGGATTTGATTTTGCCGGGAAACAGGTCATCTCAAATTGCTCCTGTACCACAAACTCCGCAGCTCCTATGTTTAAGGTCCTCGACGACAGCTTTAAAATACTCTACGGATTTTTGACTACAACCCATGCATATACTCAAACACAAAGTCTTCTTGATGACGCAGGAAAAACACCTGACAGATCGCGTGCTGCAGCTTTGAACATAGTCCCGTCGACGACCGGGGCAGCAACAGCTGTGGTTAAGACTCTTCCCAACCTCGTTGGGAAGATTGATGGAATGTCTGTGCGTGTGCCGGTTCCTGTGGTATCATTTACGGATATTTCGGCGGTTGTAGAAAAACCGACGACCATAGAAGAGGTCAACAAACTTTTTAAAACTGCCTCTGAAACAACGATGAAAGGAATACTTGGATACGAAGAAAAGGTTCTAGTCTCATCCGATTATATCGGCTCTCCCTTTTCAAGTATCTTCGATGCAAACTACACCAAAGTTATCCGGGGGCACCTGGTAAAAGTATTCGGCTGGTATGACAACGAGTGGGGATATGCAACCAGACTGGTGGAATTGGTAGAAAGGCTTTCGGGTTATGTATGATTAAGTACATTGATGAAGTTGATATCCAAGACAAAAAAGTATTGCTGCGCGTTGATTACAACGTAACGCTTCTTCCTGACTTCACGATCGCTGATGACGAAAGAATTCAAAGAACGCTCGCCACGATTCAATATCTTCTGAAGAAAAATAATAAGCTCGTGATTCTCACCCATCTTGATAATCCAAAAGAGAGAGATGATAAGTACTCTTTGAAACCTGTTGTTGAAAAACTTCAGTCTTTTTTGCCGTCTTATAAAATAATTCTCGTTGAAGATTATGAATCAAAAGAAGGAAAGGAAAAACTAGCAAATCAGAAAAACGATGAGGTCATCGTCCTTGAGAATATACGGTTTAACCCCGGCGAAAAAAACAATGACGAAGGTTTTGCTAAGCAACTTGCTTCTTTGGGAGAGATATTTGTAAACGATGCTTTTGGAGTTTCCCACCGGAGTCATGCGACGGTGGCGACTTTGCCAAGATTGCTCCCCTCGTACGGAGGACTCCTTATGAAAAAAGAGGTAGAGATGATCTCCAAATGTACACAGAATCCACAAAAACCGTTTGTGGCAGTTATGGGAGGAGCAAAAACATCTACGAAACTCCCTGTTTTAGATAAGCTTCTGGGACTGGCAGATGTACTTTTGCTTGGCGGAGGTATCGCAAATACTCTTTTGAAAAATCAAGGACGTGAAATCGGCAAGAGTATAGAAGATGAAAATCATAAGGGAGACGCAAAGCGTCTGATGGAACTTTCCAAGCAAAAAAATACGTTGATCGTGCTTCCTATCGATGCTGTTGTAGCACTGCACAAAGAAGATCAAAAGGGAATCGTAAAAAAGATTACCGAAATATCTCCTGACGATATGATTCTTGATATCGGGCCGGAGACAGAGGCACTTTTTGGAAAAAACATTGCCAACGCAAAGACAGTGGTATGGAACGGACCGGTTGGTTATTTTGAAAATCCTGAATTCCGAAGAGGTACAGATTTTGTATATTACGCAATTGCCCAAAACGACAAAGCAGTCACTATCGTAGGAGGAGGAGAAACGCTGACAGCCATATCCAAAAAAGAGTATCTGGATAAGATCACCCATATCTCAACCGGAGGTGGAGCTATGCTTGGATTTATTGAAAAAGGCACACTTCCCGGTCTTGATGCTCTATCTAACTAGCTCTATTACTTTGTTTACGGGTTTTGGAGATTTGATAACTACAACCTGTCCGCTCTTTTGAATTGAAGGAAGATGGGTTTTGCCTACAACTTCGTCGTTCTCAATCCAGTAAACATCCAGGTCAAGATACGTGTTGCTGTTCCAAAAAGATCTCGGCTCTTTGAAAGGAAAGAGAAAGATCATACCGTCGGCGTCAGGCAGTTTACGGATATTCATCAATCCTCTCTCCCACTCAACCGGTGTATTGCTGCTCAATAAAGTATACGTCTTTCCTTCAAGGCGATATTCGATTGTTTCTTCATTTAGATTGGTGATTGTCCTTACAATGTACCCAATCGCTATAAATAATACCAAGAGTATGACAACGACTATTGCGGCGTTCCTTCTTTTTATCATGACGGTCCTATCTATAGTATAATAGGAGACTACGACGGGGTGTAGCTCAGTTGGCTTAGAGTGCGCGCTTTGGGAGCGTGAGGTCGTGGGTTCAAGTCCCACCACCCCGACCAAACGCACCATGAATAAAAAAACCATCTCTCTTCTCATTTCTTTCCTCATACTTATCCTTTCATCATTTTTTGTGCCACGAAATAAAGAGGTCATACAAAAAAAGACAAAAGTAATGCCGACAAAGACTGTTTCGCTGACCACTGATTCGGCAAAGGTTGCAAAAGTTATTGATGGAGACACTATCCAGTTAGAAACCAAACAAAAAGTACGATACATAGGGATTGATACACCTGAACTGCACGATCCGAGACGACCGGTAGAATGTTTTGGAAAAGAAGCGTACGAGGAAAATAAAAAATTGATTGAAGGAAAGACGATAATTTTGGAAAAAGATGTTTCGGATAAGGATAAGTACGGAAGACTACTACGTTATGTCTATTTGCCTCAAGAAACTAAACAGACTACGAGTTCGGGTTTAATGGTCAATGACTATTTGGTCAGACAGGGGTATGCAAATGCAGTTTCGTATCCTCCGGATATTAAATACCAAGACCAATTTAGAAATGCGCAACTACAGGCAAAAACAAATAACAGAGGCCTGTGGAATTTATGTCAGTAAAAATCTACTTGGTGCTGTGGCCACCGAATTGATGGCGGAGAGCAGATAAAATCTTTCCTGCGAAACTTGGGTTTTTTTCCGACTCTATTCTGAAATTCAAAGCATCCTCGATAACCTTTGCTTTTACCTTCAGCTCATCTGCGGTCTGTATCGTCCATGCTCCTTCTCCGGTATGCTTCACGCTTCCGGAGATATCTTTTAGATCGGCTCCATGAAAAGTGAAGGCGTCCTTCAACCAATTGGTGAGCTTTGATTCTATGACGCTCCCGTTGTTATATACCTGCGCTGCTTTTTGAAGATCGATTTGATACGTCGACTTTTTAAGAATTTCAAATCCCTCTGCCAGTGCCTGCATCATACCGTACTCAATACCGTTATGAATCATCTTTACAAAATGTCCGGCTCCTACACCTTCAAAAAACTCATACCCTCCCGGCACCGCAAGATCACGCAGTAGTGGCTGGATCAGCTCAAAGTATTTTTTCTGACCTCCAACCATAAGACATGCTCCGTAGCGGGCGCCTCCCGGACCTCCGGAAAATCCGGCGTCAAAAAAAACGATTCCCTTTTTCCTTAATTCTTTTTCTCTTCTTATAGTGTCTTTATAAAAAGAGTTCCCGGCATCGATGACGATATCTCCTTTTTTTAGATCCTTTAATAGTTGACCGATCACGACATCGATCACGCCGCCGGCAGGTATCATGAGCCAAACGATGCGCGGAGTTGGAAGCTTGGCTATAAAATCCGGTACCGTATATGTACCGATAAGCCCCTCCTGCTCCAGTCTTTTGGTATCATCTTTGCTCCTGTTGTACCCGACTACCCTCCACCCTTTCTCAAGGAGCGAAAGTGCTGTGCCGGATCCCATTTTTCCCAGTCCGAAGATCCCGATCTCTTTTTTTATAACTCCGACTTTTTGTTTTTCTTCTTCAACGACCTTTGCTTTCTGTGCAATGTCGTTGGTATCCGGTTTATAGGTACTTAAAGGAACTGTGTTATTGCTCCATGCATATGTTATGGGGTCAATATATCTCCACATCGCCTCTATCTCATCTGTGCTTAAGAAAAGAATTTGATTTCCTTCGATTGCATCCATAAGAAGCTTTTCATACTCTTCAACGTACTGAGCTGTGGGTTCTTTGACACGGTACAGTGCACCAAGACTTCTTTTTTCAAGTTGATATTCCAGTCCGGGTTTTTTGGAGATAAAGTGAATCGTGATCTCCTCATTTGGCTCAAGACTGAATATCACTTTATTTCTTTCTAGCTGAACTGTTGTCCCGGCAGATGCAGGTTTAAAGGTCACGACAATTTCTTTGAGGGATTTTTCAAAACGTTTTCCGCTTTCCATATAAATAGGAACGGATCTCCACCGCGGATTATCAAGAAAAGCCCGTGTTTTGAAATATGTCTCGGATTTTGAGTTTTTTGAGACACCCTCTACCGACCGGTATCCTTCATACTGTGCGCGGAATGTATGATGTTTAATCTCGCTGTCATTTGGGACTTCCAGAGTGTCAAGAAGGGCGCTTCTATTTGCCCTGACACAATCCGCATCAATTCGCGTGGGTTTATCCATCGTGATCAAAGCAAGCATCTGAAGTAAATGATTTTGTCCTACGTCACGTAATGCCCCCAGTCCATCATAAAATGACCCCCTTCCCTCTACTCCGATTTTTTCAAATAATTTGATGTCGATCCTTTCTATATATTTGTTATTCCAGCTTGGCTCAAGAAGATTATTGGAAAATCTGAACAACAAAATATTTTGTAACATTTCCTTTGCCAAATAGTGGTCGATGCGGTAGATCTGTTCTTCTTTAAATAATTCGGAAAGTAACTTATCGAGCCTTTCTGCAGTCTTCAGATCTTTTCCAAAAGGTTTTTCTACAAGCACTCTTGTCCAACCTTCATCCGGTCCACAAGGCAGAGTCAGTCCTGAAGATGCAAGATGCCGGAAGATTTTCTCGTAGTATTCGGGTGGGACCGAGAGATAAAATAGTTTATTGGAACAAACCTTCCACTCGTCGTCAACCCTTCCTAGATCCTTTGCAAGACTAAGATAGTCCTTTTCGCTTTCAAATGTACCCTGGTGGTAATGAAAATAATTTAGAAATTCCTCGGTTAATTTTTTTTGAATAGTAAATGTCTCGTTTTTTTCAAGAATCTTCGTGATATGTTTTTGAAACTCTTCCCTTGATAAGGGTCTCCGAGCAACGCCAACGATTCTAAATAGCTTTGGAAGCTTTCCCTTTAAAAAGAGGTTGTAGA
Source organism: Candidatus Microgenomates bacterium (assembly GCA_025451885.1). Taxonomy (GTDB): domain Bacteria; phylum Patescibacteriota; class Microgenomatia; order UBA1406; family GWC2-37-13; genus 2-01-FULL-40-42. The sequence continues at coordinate 16,693 of JANWJL010000008.1, read as the reverse complement.
GAGCAGGCGTAATTTTCTTGGTCATGAGGTCCCCTGTAGCGCCGAATATAACTACTACCGTCGGAATATTTTTAGGGGAAACCATCCTTCTATTTTACACCATTACGTCTCCTTGACAATTTTTTCAAAAGGAGTATTATCAACCTTGGAAATCAACACTGTTATGGAAGAAGATACTAATCAAGGCCGGTTTTCAGTAGTCCCGTGGATTCTTTTATTGGTGATCGTGGCTGCCGGCTTCTTTTTTTATAAATCACGGCAGGATGCAAAGATGAAGGAAGAGCAGCAAAAAGCTGCAATGATGAAGCAAGATGAAGAGAAAAAAGCCATGAGGGAAAAGGCAAAAAAATCACTCTCCATAAAACTCGCTCCCCAAAGCAACAGTGAACAGAGTGGTTCAGCAACGATTGGCGAGGAAAACGGAAAAGTAGTAGTAACTCTAAGTCTGGCCGGAGGAAATTACACGCTTCCTCAACCTGCACATTTTCACGAAGGGACATGTGAGGCGCCCGGCAAGATAGTCTACCCGCTTAAGGACGCGGAAGGTGGTCAATCAAAGACAACCTTGGATACCACGCTTGAGAGTCTGAATGATCAGACCCCGCTCATACTAAACGTACATAAATCAAATGCCGAACTGAAGGTCTACACGGCCTGTGGCGTACTTGAGTAATGTCTTCATAAGAAAAACTTGCTATAGTGAATACATGAATATTTTGATCGTCTATGGCACCTATTCCGGTGGAACTTTGTCGGTTGCCCATGAAATTGAGGAATTATTAAAAGCATCAGGACATACAGTCACGTTGCAGAACATCCTCACTACCTCACCTTCAGGGGAGTACGAATACCGTACCAAAGACCTGCTAGAACTGCTTAAGTCTAACGATCTGGTAATTTTTGGATCGTGCACGTGGCTTGAGGATGGTGTTGAAGGACAGATGCACAGCGGATTTAAACTGCTGGATAAAGAACTCTCAACCGGACCTTTGGAAAAAATCAGATGTGCTGTCTACGGCCTGGGAGATAGAAACTATGCGCATTTTTGCGGGGCTGTCGATCAACTGGAAAAAATGGTTACCGGGCGCCGTGGAAAATTAATCACTCCTTCACTAAGAATTGACCGTTATTTTTTCAACACGGATAAAGCCCTAAAAGATATCAAAGACTGGGTGGGACAACTTTCAAAATCAGTTCAGCGTACCTGAACCTGTGGCTGAAGTAGGCTGCGCAGATGAGGTTTTATAGTTAAACTGTCTTTCTAAAAGAGTCTGATCTTGGGAAGTAGTACTTTTCACGATCACCTTCACATTATGCGGCCCCGGAGAAAGATTATTAAAGCAAAATTGTTTATCGGTAAAGGATGACCAGTCTCCCTCATCCAGTTTGAATGACCACTGAACGCTGCAGTAATCCGCACTTTTTTGTGCGATCTCTATACAGACCGAGTTTTCTTTTACGGTTGAGTCTTCCTTAGGATATACGATCTCCACAGGTCCCACCTCTTTTTTACACTGTTTGGTAGTCGGCGTAACATCTTTGTCCTTGAGCTCAACCGGCACGAGAGTGACGTTTTGGGCAGGAGGCGCCGGATTTGCGCTGTCTTTTCCTCTTAGGCTTCCGAGATTCAGAAGTATTGCCGTTGCAAGCACGGGAATAGAAAGAAGAGCGGTCACGATCTCCAGATATTTCTTCTTTTCAGGAAGGTTTTTCCACCATTTTTTGATTCGTTCAGTATAGGTCATAGACTAAAGAAGTCTTGCTTTAAGAATATCTAATTATATCACAAAAGGTTGTCTATTTTAGCCGCAACGATGAAATCATTAAGGGACAGACCACCTATGGAGTGGGTTGACAGAGTAATCTGTACTGTATTCCAGTTGTGCAAAAAAATGTCGGGATGATGTCCTTCTGCCTCGGCTATTGCCCCCACTTTATTGACGAACCCTAAGGCCTCTTTAAAGTTTTTAAATTTGTATTCTTTTTGGATTTCTTTGTCTTTTAGAACCGTCCAGCCTTTGACTTGGGCAAGATGTGGGGCGTATCCTTCGGGAGTAAGTGGTTTGACTCCACCTTCGCAGGGTACGCATTTTTGACTGGTCAAGGGCGCGGGGCTCATCCTCTTATTTTACTAGGACGGGGCTTCATTGACAATATATTCAATTTTATGTAACAATGAATTAGGTGAAAAAATTTCTTAAGAAAATAGCCAGAATCATCGGCCCTGGGTTTGTAACCGGCGCTGCTGATGATGATCCTGCAGGCATAGGAACTTATTCACAGACCGGTGCCCAGTTTGGCTATACGCAGCTGTGGACCTCTTTATTCTCCTTTCCTTTTATGAGCGTGATTCAGGAAATGTGCGGACGCATCGGGATGGTAACAGGAAAAGGTATAGCGGTGATTATCAAGCATCACTACTCGCGTCTTCTGCTCTATTTTTCGGTCGGACTTTTATTCCTTGCGAATGTAGTAAATATCGGAGCGGATCTAGGAGCTATGGCATCCTCCGCACAGCTTCTTCTTGGAATTCCGTTTGTGTTCTGGCTGCTTATCTTTACGGTTATCATTCTTCTACTTGAGGTTTTTGTACCGTATCCGGCCTATGCAAAGATTCTTAAATACCTCGCTATTTCTCTTTTGGCGTATGTGGTAACGGCGGTCATAATAAAGCAGGATTGGATGAAGATAGGACTGTCTGTCTTTACTCCAAAGCTTTCTTTGGACAAACATCACCTTATGAATATTGTCGCAATCTTCGGTACGACAATCTCGCCGTATCTTTTCTTTTGGCAGACCGATGAGGAGGTCGAAGAAGAAGTAGCGAAGGGAAAACAGAAAATGATGGGGAAAGGAATTCCACGCATTTATAAAAGGGATATTCGCGAGATGCAGATAGATACTACGGTGGGGATGTTATTTTCAAATCTTGTTATGTTTTTTATCATGGTGACGACTGCTTCAACTCTTCACGCTCACAATATTACAAAGATCGAGACAGCAAATCAGGCTGCAGAAGCTCTGCGACCTTTTGCCGGAGACTTCGCGTTCATACTCTTTGCCGCAGGTATTATTAGTACCGGACTTTTGGCAGTCCCTATACTTGCAGGGTCTGCTTCATATGCGATTGCCGAAACCATAGGCTGGAAAGAGGGTTTATATCTAAAGTTTAAAAGAGCTCATGGGTTTTACGGCGTGATCACCGTTGCTACGGTATTTGGACTTTTGGTAAATCTTACTCCTATAAAACCGTTTCAGCTTTTGTATTATTCTGCGATCTTCAATGGTTTCTGTGCTCCACCGCTTATGGTTCTTCTTCTTGTAATCGCAGGGAACAAAAAAATCATGGGAAAATATACAAACGGAGTAATCTCAACTACGCTCGGATGGATCATCACAATATTTATGTCTCTGGCTGCAATTGCTCTATTATTAAATTTACTGAACGTGTTTTAATATGCACCGTGGTCTGAAATGGCTTCTGTATTGTTTGGGTTTTTTGGTCGTGGGCAACATTGCGTTGCTTGATTACTGGATTATTTCTTCAGGCGCATTAGATAAGCCTCAATCATTGACAACAAGTACTCAGTCTGCGCCACAAAAACAAATAAACAATCCGTTGCAGTCATGTCCTCAAAGCTGTCTCTCTTATATTGAAGAGGCTACTGCTTCATCAGCTACTTTGCAGTCCGGCACAGGCGGAACAACTGCCAAGGCTTCCTCGCAGAAAGAATTGTTTGTGCCCATAGGCTCCGGTACCAATGCCTCAGATGACTGGGAAGATGTACCGGGCCTTCAGGTTGTTATAGATACCGCCCAATACGATAAGATAAAAAGCTCTTTTTTTGAGGCTGCTGTCAATGTGCCGTCAGGAAACGAAATTGTATATGTGAGACTTTACAACGTAACCGATAAGCATCCGGTATGGTATTCCGAACTTACATTCGTCAATGCAAATACTTCCCAGCAGTTGACATCGGATAAGATAACGTTGGACTCGGGAAATAAAGCGTACAAAGTACAGATGAAGACGCAGCTTAAGATCCCTGCAAGTCTTAACTCCTCAAGAATTCGTATTATTACTCAATAATTTCAAAGGCTTTCTCCTCTACGTCAGGGGGATTTACAATGTAGTTTGTGTATCGTATCCACGTTGGTTTGATTTTGAGAAAACAGAGTTCCGGAAGTCCTTTAAACTGAAGTGTTTCTGGATTCTGTGAAAAGTAAGTATCCTGGTAAGAGCTGATTGATTCGGGAGTGTCGATAAGTTCAACCATGCCCTCAAACTGGATGGTTGCCTCATGGAATCCACTGCCAAAGACTAAAGAAACATGGGGGTTCTTTTTTAAGTTGCTCCATTTTCTTGTATTTGTTCTCGTTGATAATAATAATGACAGATCGCTTTCATTTAGGATCGCGTAGGCCATGAGCGCAGATTCCGGTTTTCGTTGCGAATTGACTGTTGAGATCGAACATAATTTTGGATGTTTGCTTTTTAAAAATTCTAGAACTTTTTGCTCCATTCTTAAACGATAGAAGAAGTTACGGTTTTTTTCAATCTATTTTACGAAGCTTAGTGCAGCCAGTCCGATCCCTACTCTTCCGGACTCCGGAATTTTGAGAAAGTTTATTTTTTTTCCGGAAGTTTTTTCGGCAAATGCTTTTGTCATTCCTGCATATCCCACCATCCCCCAAAATAATGAACCCTCTACGGGAATCGATACTACATCCTCGGGAAATTCTTCAGAAAAAGTCAGGATTGCAGTTCCGATCAATATTCCAACAATTTGAGAAGAGCGCTCTCTTAGTATTTGAGCAATTTTATAAGAGTCACTTTCATTTACGTTTACCAAAACTTCAGAAATTCTTTCTGAACTTTGATCTGTTGAACCCGTTGCGATTGCAAATTGTTTTCCCAAATATGCTCCTGCAATCTGCTTTTCAGCAAGAGCTCTGCCGGGCGTCGTACTTTCTCTGTCTACCTGCTCTGCAAGTTCATGTTTCGGAACCTTATTGAATCCTCCGGATTCGGTATTAACGATACCTTGAGATGTTTTAACCGCTAAATTAAACCCGGTCGCAACAATTACTCCTATGCTTGTTCCTGCCGACAAGGCCACCGCCACTGTGTCATTTGTAGTCACTACGGGCAGGTCTTTCTTATAGTGATATTTTTTAGATAGTTTCTGCAGCAATAATTCTCCCACGGGTTTGCTTCCGATTCCCGGGATAGTAATCCCTTTTGAAAGTTTTTCGTTATGCCGTGATAGCACATCTACTCCCCTTTCTGTCTTTACAGATTTTCCTGAAAAGGAAAAGACCAAACCAAGTGCATCAGCTGAAGTACCGGACAAAACAGGTTCCAGCTCAGTTGTCAGCATTTCCATAAAATCTTCAACATCTTTGAATTGTTTTCTTTTCATCTCAATTTTCAATCCCCGGTCAACATGAGGTTTTCCATCCTGAATAGTAAAATGTCCTCCATAAAGATGAGTTCCTCCTATCTCGATAACTAAAACAGTTTTATCATTCGGTAGTTTGGAGATTTCAACCGAATCCAGCAAAGAAGGAGTCATTGCCAAACTCGAAGACTCTCCTCTTAAACCGGCGAGGAGATCGTGTTTATATGCTTCGGAGACAGATTGTTCCTCTTCAGGAGTAAGTCTTCTGAACGTTGGATCCTTAAATACTTCCGGGGACATAGTTTAGGTTTTTCTATTATACCGCTTACCCAAGCCATTTTTGAAGTCCTTCCCTAAATGAAGTCGCTTGTCTAGATCCAAGAAGTATTCTTCTATCTTTTGATTTTTCTTTGAGAAAAATACTTTTGCTATTTTTTTGAACTATTTTTACTTTCACTTGAAAAAAATCTTTTATTGTCTCTGCCATTTTTTTATTTGATATTTTTACTCCTGTCGCTTCAAATAACATTTGTTCTGTATTCATTGAGGCAGCTGTTAGGATCATCTGGATCACGTCATCTATGTATGTCGGGAAAACCGAATCGTTTCTAATTTCCTGAGTAATTGTCTCCGAGTCTTTAATGAAGCCGTGGTTTTTTGATCGGATCCAACCAGTACTTTTTTTAGATATAAGATTGTACGCAGCTACAAACCTTTGTATTCTCCGCGCTCTTACCTTTGGATTAATGACCGGGTAAGAAACGTCCTGGCCTTTTCCGTATACATCAGATATTCTTAAAATTTTGATGTTTTTTCTTGCTAAAGATCTTAAGGTCTTTTCACCAAGATATTTGGAAAATGCATAGCTGTAATCCAGAGCCGGGACGAAGCTAAACATAATATGATTGACAATTAAATTCCATACAACTTTCTTCAATTTCTTTTCTTTATTTCCTGAAAGATTCTGTGAAAATAGACATTCCACAAATTCATCGGTCTCATACTCGAGCGCGTTTCTTTGAGAAGAAAAGAGACTGCCCAGCATAACATCTATTGCATTTGTCGATAAGACAACCAGTCGTTGGTTGGGATGTAGAGTACTTGCAACAAAATATGGACTAAACACGTTTTGGACTATCTGTTCAATAAGCAGTTCTATTTTGGATAAAGATCTTCCGGTATGCTGCCAGCCAAGTCCGGCTGTAAAAAAAACAATATCCTGATTTCTTAAAACCTGTTTTAATTTCTTTTGATTGAGTACGTCACATTTCACTCTGAGTACATTATTATTTAAGTTTCTCTCGTCTTCCTTAATTGTCCTTGAGACCAGTGTGAGTAATCTGAAATTTTTAGTTTGAATCAACTTTTCCACTAGACCTCTGCCTATGAAGCCCGTTGATCCGATAACAGCTGTATTCTGCTTCATGCCGACTGAGGTAAATGGATATTTTTAGAAAAACTTTCATGGGCTGAGAACTCATCAATCGGTCTTTGAGAAATTTCGGAAAAATCCAGCTTTTGATATATGGCATGAATAAGTTCATCTACCACATAAGGGGCTTCTGTCATTTTTCCGGGCAGTACAAAATAATGTCCCGGAACGGGTTCCAAGATATTTGACTCGACAGAGTGACGCTGATCATTTATCGTTTTAATAGAAGGTTTTATACAGGCAATGAATCGCAACCTGTCTCTTAGTTCTACGACGATTGGATATTTTTTTCTTAACGAAGAGAAAGAAGATGCTACCTGTGATTGATCGACAGTATAATCACCTTGGGTACACGACATCTCATCATATCCGCGGTTTATTACACTCATTTCGCGATGATTTATGATAATCGGTCCGTCTTTATCAAGAGACACTACGCTGTAAGGATTAAATCTGGGTAGGTACAATAGATGACTTTTCCAAAAAGAAATATTTAGGCTACTACCTGTTACTTTTTGATAGGTCTGATCCAACACCGCGCCGGTGCAATACACAAATGCTTCAGCTCTTATTCCCAGTTTTCTTTCGTGGGTCAAGACACTCATCGTTTTGGAATCGGTAAGCCGAATATCTGCCATCGGAACTACCATCCCCTGATTTCTTTTTATATCGGACAGAAGTTTTTGAAAAAGAATTCTATTGTTTATTTTTAAGTCCGAGCTCTTAAAAAAATAGGATGAGGAGTCTTGATTGATAAGCTCATCTTTTTCGTAGAAAACCTCCCGCGAGATCTCCTCATAATCAACACCAAACTCCTTCCACAGTTCAACAGCTCTTTGTGCGGTTAAGGCTTCGTCAGTGGTCACATAGATAGGCTCAAAGGGGTCCTCGATGCATTCACCAGCATATGACTTAATAAATTCATGACCGTAGATGAGCTTCTGAACCACATTTTTTGCCTGTGTTTTATCCGGAATCGAAACGGCATGTACCGTACCTCTATGCAGCCACCCGTGATTTTTGATAGATGCTCCGAATGCAAGTTTGGAATTTGAATCCACTAAAATTATCGATTGTCCAAGGTCTGAAAGTTTTTTTGCAAGAAGCAGACCTGTGATTCCACTTCCAACGATAACAGTATCGCAGTGAACCATAGTTTCTCGCTCTCTATGCTGGAAAGACGTCTGCCTCTCAATCTCCTGTAACATAAACACGAGCTTAGTTGAAGGTTAGAAATGAGTCTACGGACTATAGACTAACGATAAAGAAGAGTTGTCGTATTTCCTCTACAAATACAGGGCGTGGAATTGCTGATGCTTTCCTTTGGCCAGAGAAACCTGATGTATCGGATGAGAGCTGTAATAGCGGTCCATCAGCCGGCAGGTGGTAACGAGAGTATTCTTTAGATCTTGCACTATAGTCAGCCTTTTAAGGTTTAGGTTTTTCATAACAAGATCATTTAACCATTCCAATGTGAGGCTGCAATAAGAGCTCGGTAAGAAAAAAGTAAGAACCTGTATCTCTGATTAATTGGTTATCATTAGGGTATGCCGCTTAGCCTCATCGACCTTCTGTTTCTGGTTGCGGTTTTTTTTATCGCAAAATTCATAATAAAACAGAACTGGCTTTCTACTACATATGATTTCGTAAAATTTTGTCTAATTATAGTCATCACCTTTTTCCTGACCAAGTGGTTTATCCCGCTTATGCCCCACTACTTCTTTTTCTCCACAATGCAGTTTATCGTCGTCTCGCAGTTTGCAACATTTCTTGTCCTGTGGAGATTGTTAAATTTCAAAGGAATATTTCAAAATATACCTCTTCAATTTCGAAGTTTTGGAATTTATCTCAATTATCTAAGCGCGGGAATAACCGGTGCTTTTTTTGTGTTTTCTGCGTTTCTCTTTGTCACTTCATTTAATACAAAATTCCTGATGCTCTATGATATCGGTGAGCGGTCGTATATCGTCAGGCTTGTTTCTTTCAGACTGTATATCGCCTACTTTAACAGTATTCCGCCTCTTGGGGATCTTAGCAAAGTAAGTGGATTTGGAATAAAAAAACAGCAGGACCGGATAAATGAGGAGAGGGAAAAAGAAGGGCTTCCGCCGGTGGGAATGCAAAATGCATACTTAAGAATCCCTACCGGAGCTGTAACTCAAAATATTCCACTTGCGCCCACCGCTGTTCCAACCTCCCAACCTGAACCTACTATCATAATAATTCCGATTACAATTGTTCCCCGGGCGAGAGTACTTCCTTCACCCAGACCAAACCCTACTGTAAAAATTGTTCAGCGAACCGTCCAGACAAGGGTCGTTACTAAGGTTGTACCTACGCAGATTCCAATTCCAACATCCGAACCTACTCCGACATCAGAGCCGATTAATATCTCTGTATTTGAACAAAGAGTCTTTGATCTGACAAATGTTGAACGGGTTAATAATAATCTTCCTCCCTTTACATGGAACGATTCAGTGGCAGTTGTGGCAAGAGCGCATAGTGTAGACATGATGAATAGAGGATTTTTTGCACATGTTAATCCTGACGGAATCACCTTGGGACAGCGGCTGCGTATAGGCGGCGTCAAATATGGCTATGCTGCTGAAAACATAGCCAGAGGGTATGGTACTCCCGAGCGGTTTGTGCAGGGATGGATGGAGTCACCCGGTCACAGGAAGAATATATTAAATCCTAGCTTGAAAAAACTGGGTGTTGGTGTGTCTGAAGCAGGTCCAAGCAATGTCTTTGCAACGCAGGATTTTACGGACTAGTCGGTCGTACCTTCGTCTATCCCGGGATGTCCCGGAGTATCAGCTTCTGCGCCCACTGTATCTTCATCAATAATTTCCCCACTACGGTCCTCGGGTCCTATCATATATTCCTGGTGCTGCGCGTCATCTTTTTTTAATTCAAAATGTTCGGCGCGTTCCTCCTCTGATCTGGCTGTATGTCCGCAAACCGGGCAGATCAGTGGATCTACCACACTTACCTGTTTTCCCATATGCTTAATGATAGAAAATGAATGTAATAAACACGTAATAAATTGTTAAGACTCCGGCGTGTTTTTAATAGAATTTCTTAACTGTTCGAATTCATCAGGAATTTCTCCTACCAATCGCTCCAGTATGTCTTCCAGTGTAATCAGCCCCGTTGTATGGCCTTCTTTATTTTTTACAATTACAATATGTGCTTTTTTTTGTTGAATTCCTTCAAGGACTTCGCTAATGTTTTTATTTTCTAAAACAGAGTATATCTTTCTTGTTTCTTGTTTTGTAATTTTTTTATCTAAACCGCCTTTTAAGAAAAATGAGTAAATGTCTTTGATGTGTACGAAGCCCACGGTATGATCTAAAGTACCTTCATAAATCGGAAATCTACTGTAGGGATTTTCTTCGATCTGCGCTATCACCTTAGAAAACATAGTCCCTGCTTTAAAAGCGGTTATCTGTTTCCGGGGAACCATAATTTCTTTTACCAGTGTGTCTCCGAGTTTAAATACGCTTGTAACCATATCTACTTCTTCTTTTTCAATAACTCCTCCTTTTGCACTTTGTCTAAGAATCATTTTAATCTCTTCTTCCGAGTGGACCATATGTTCCGTACCTTGTGGCTTAAAACCGAGCATTTTAAATACCATATTGCCGGATTCGTTCAATAGATATATAAAAGGCCGAAATGTTTTTGCAAATAAAGTAAGAGGAACTATCGTGGATATGGCGACGTCTTCTGCCTTTTGAAGTGCTATTGCCTTTGGGACTAACTCACCGATCAACAGGTGTAAATAGGTAATAATTGTGAAGGCTATAATCACTGCGATGGTATGAGACGAAAAAGTAGCGGCATCTGCCGGAAGAAAATTAAGATAAGGAAGTATTAGATTTGCGACAGCCGGTTCTCCGACCCAACCTAACGCAAGACTTGCAATAGTGATTCCCAGCTGGGAGGCGGAGATAAAACTTTGAAGGTCGTCCAGCGCAACTTTAACAAGTCTCGGTCTCCTTCTTCCTTTTTTGATCAGTTCGTTGATCCTTGTTTTGCGGACCGAGACCAAAGCGAATTCAGAAGCCACAAAAAAGCCATTCAGTAAGACCAGAAAGATTACGAGTAAAAATTTGAGTATGAATTCCATCGAAGAATAATTATATCAGGTCTGCTTTACCCGGAAAGCATCCTCTCCCACCAATTTCCTATTTGGAGAATCTGAGGTGCGGAAGTAGTCCATACGGTTTTGCCGCATCCTGTCCGTTTGATAAACCAGAAATAGTTTCCTGCTTTTAGTGCTATTGATTTCAGATTGAAATTTTTTGCGTCATTTGGAACCGAAATCTTTGTTTCATTTTTCCGGTCGGATTGTTTGTTTTTTAAGATAACTACCTCTGTTGTCTGTGCGTCGTCATCCGGGGTCAAATAATCCCATCTTAAATCATCTGAATTTTCTCCAGTAGACTGAATTTCCGATATTTGACATACTGGTCTTGAGACCTCTTGCTTAAGAAAGGTTTGTACGATCGGTACTGCTTCCGTGTCTTTTATCCCTTTCCAGTTGTAGATATCGATAAGTTTCGCCCGAGCAGTGTCATTATCAAATGATTTCTCCAGCGCTCCTTCCCATTCCCCTTCCTTTGGAATATTGAATTCAGGTACCGACCATGCAGGGTTTCCGGATTTTTTTAGGTCTTCTTGAAAAGACAGGAGCTCAAAAGGTTTATCTGCATACCCGTACAGACTAAGACCTGGCCGCGTATAAAGATTTACTGCTGATATGAAATAATCGACATACTGTTTGTCAGGAGGTATATTTTCACCCCAGACATGGGTATAGATACGCTGTTTGGGAATTCCTTTTTCATAGGTCATCTTTCCAAGATCGTTTAGGTACCGGTAAATGATCTCTTCCCTCCCCCGGCGGATTTTCTGAGGCGACCAGTCGGCATGTTCTGCACAAAACGGATCGTCTTTTTCACAAAACAGATCTTGAAGTCCACGGTATCCGAATATTTCAAATCTGTCTGTTGACAACGCCGCAGTATGAAGACTTACCTCTGTGCCGATCGATACGCCGGCGAAAAGATCTGATTTATTTTTTTCATTCCAGCCTTTTAGTTTTTTATAGATCTCGTCATATATTACTTCCAGTCTTTCCCGTTGCACAGAGCGGAAGCTTAATTTAGTTCTCTTGTGATCAACAAGGTTTGGAATCGGTGCGATCTGAAATGGTCCCCCGCCCCAGTTTCTCCAGTTTTCTTTCATCGGAGTATTCCAGTTGACCCACTCGACATTCCATCTATTCTCAGGGTTATATCCTTTTACGAAACGCTCACGGAATTTGGGATCGCGGAGTTCAGGAAATTTGCAGCGGAATTCCGGATTTCCTTGCGGGTCGTTGATAGTTGTCGGATATTTATCTTTTTGACATCCCTCGATCTGATCCGGGCCAGAGTCCCACCAGTTCCAAAGTTCAGGAAGTTGATTCCACCACTGGAATCCGTTTAACGGTATAAAAACAGGAAAGTTCATCTCCTCTGAAACTTCCATCAGCCTTCTTGTCATGACGACATACGGAGAATTTTCTGAAGGGATATCAAGCGGATAATCCATATACTGAACGATGATGCTGAATCCGAGTTTTCTATCCTTTGTACCTTTGCCGAGGGATTTCCGGATATCCTCTAATTGTGCTTTTACTTTTGGTTTGATGTCTTTCTGCCATTTTGCATCAGATGCAGTCCAGTCAATCTTGTCTTTTAACAGTTCTGATTCATTAATGATGAGGTACTGCGGGTCTGCATGAATGGGAATCTGACGGTTGAGGGACTTTTGCGAAGAAGTTGAAAGACGATGTATGAAAAAAAACAGGGTAAATAGAATTAACAAGAAGAGGATCTTAAAACGCATGCACAGATTATATCAGGAAGTATTTATTTATCTCGGGTTGTAGTCGTAAGAATTTCCGGAGCCCGACCCGTAGCCATTTCCGTTTTTAGCAATTACGAAATAGTATATTGCATAATATACAATTCCTCCGATCACAAGATAGATCAGAATCCATTGCCAAAGAGGTCTTTTGCCGTAGCCGCCTTTTCCTGCCATATCCTGATGGTACATGATTTGGAAAAGTTGTCAATTCCTTCTCCATTCGCTTTTGCCAAGAATTACTTTCTCTCCTCGAAATAAGACTCCTTCTTTTTTAAGCATGAGAACTTTAGTAATGAGTCCTTTGCCACCTGAATATCCGTGCATACTTCCGTCTGAGCCGACAACCCGATGACATGGAATAGTATTCATGTCTGGATTATTCTTCATTGCGCTCCCAACAGCGCGTGCAGCACCCGGACTCCCGGCAAGCTCAGCAATCGCTTTATACGTCGAAACCTTGCCTTTAGGAATCTTCTTAACAATCCTGTAAACCTTTGAATAAAAAGTTTGTTGTTTCATAGATTACCCCTCCCACGGAGTCATGAGTTGAAAAAAGTTACCGTCGGGATCAGCAAACGTTGCGATCAGACCGTTTTTCTCATCATCTCCCATAGAATATGGTTTTGCTATTACCTTTGCTCCGGATTTCTCAATCCTTGCAAACTCCTCCTTGACCTCTTTGGTCTCAAAGTTGATCATCATCCTTTCGGGACTTTTATTTTTCCCTTTTACCTTGTCGTGGGGACCGATCGTAAGAAAGGCTCCCTTTGTACTAAAGCCGTAGTAGCCTCCCTCATCCCAGTCAGGACTTTTATCAAATACTTTAGCATAAAAATCAGAGAGCTTTTTGGGATCTTCGGAAAACAGCAGTATTGAATTAAAATTCAGCATATATTTCACCTCCTTTTTCTTAATGTGAATACTAATCATAACCAATAAATGTAAGAATTGGTTAAGAAATTACTGTAGTGGTGATGGAGTCGCCGTGGGGACGGTCGTTGGTGTTGCGGTAGGCGGAGGTACTGCAGTAGGCGTCGGAGTTGGGGTGGGATTATTGCATGAAAACTGCAGGGTGTTGGAAAACGGTGAAAATGAACTGGAGCTTGTGCAGTTGGAACAGTTTGCGTATGCATACTGGGCAAAATATGCTTTATTGGTCTGAAGATTGCTTAGCGCATATACTTGATAGTTTGCGCTGGTCGACTGTGATTGATAGTCTGCCACATCATTGCTTCTGGGTTGACCTCCTACCTGGAGCCAGTAGCGTTGGGCGCCGGAAATGCTTTGATAGTTTATGTTTACGGTCCAGTTTCCGTTGGACTGACTTACACAGCTTGCGGTAGGTGAGTTTGAAGGCTGCTGGAGATTGTTGTTTGCGGTCAATGTCAGGACTTCCTGCGCTGCAGGAGCGGTAACGGTAAGTACCTGCGACTGTGCAACCACCTGATTACCTTTATTGAAAAGAGAGGCTTGAATCGTATACTCTACTCCGGAGGAGGCATTGCTCCACGACCAGTCCACTCCGTTTACCGCAGGGATATTCTGTGCTACTGCAACAGGCTGTTTGTCCGAAGGGGCTTGTTTAAAGATCGTTACCGTAGATCCTCCCGGTACCTGGCCGTTTAGGGTAATACTTCCGGAGATTGCTGCTTTTTGCGGCGGAGGATTGTAGGTCGAGTTTATTCTTAAGGATTCGTTACGCGCAGGAGCCGTAAGCGTAAGGGTCTGTGATTCACCGGCATAGGTGCCATCGACATATAAAACTGCCTTGACCTGGTACTGGACTCCGGCCTCTGCATTGCTCCACGACCATTGTTCTCCATCAACCGCAGTGACCTGGTTTGCAATCGGTTGAAAATCAACATCTCCAAGACGGCGCCAAAGAATAGAGATATAACTTTGTTTTGTGACCGGACCATTGAGATCTATACTTCCTGAGATAACCGCTTGTTCGGCAGGTGCCGGCTGCGTGGAATTTATGGTAAGTACATTATCTACAGACGGTGCGACAGTAGTAACTACCTGCGATTTATCTGTCTCGTTGTTATTGGCCACAAGTACCGCCCGCATGTCGTAGACCGTCCCCTTCTTCGCCCTGTCCCAGCTCCAGGAAGCCTGATCCTGAACAGTAATTCCGCTTACTACGCTCCTGTAGTTTTTTTCAGATGACTCTTTTGCAAGTATTGAAAAGGTGCTGCTTTCAGGTGCGGTACCATTGAAGTCAATCTGTCCGGTGATGACAGAAGTGTTTCCTTTTATGAAAAAGAGGTAACCGACAACAATAAGAAGAAGTACGAGGATACCTAAGAATGCATTTCTTTTATTTGTATCCGACATGGCTGACCCCTATTATCGTCACCGTTTAGCCTTTTGTCAAGACTTCTTTTTGAGAGAGGGTTTTATCTTCCTGTAGCATGAAACGCAGACATGCAATTTGTCGACCTTGTTTTTTTTAGGAGGGCTGAATAATAATGCCCCGAATTCTTTGAGTTCTTTTTTGCAAAAGTCGCACCTCGGAGCAATTGCCATTGCGTCACTTGTCTTTAATTAAGGCGAGTATATTTCCTGCTGGATCTTTAAACCATGCCACCTCCGGTCCCATTCCCCGCGAGATTCCTTTTTCATCCTGCTTGAAACCGTCATATTTCTCAAAGGTGACTCCTTTTGCCGAAAGTTCGTCAACTACCTTGTCTATGTCATCAACCATGAAATTCAAAACCGTAAAGCCTGCTGGCTTATGGTTTTCTTTTTCGTAGATCATCAACTTTCCGCCAGGAAGATTCAATTCTAAAAGACCCTCCATCTTTCCCTCTTTGCAGTCCAGTCCCAACGTCTCACTATAAAACTTTCTCGCGTCTTTTAGATTTCCGACCGAAAAACTCGAAAATGTATCTTTGAACATAGCCTCTTAGTTTACCGTATATTTATGAGAATTTGGTAATAATTATTTCCGTGGCTGTTTTGGTGCCTGAATCACAAATATAGCAACGATAAATGCAATTAAGATAAGTCCTGAGGCGGTCAAAAATGCCTGTTGATAACCTTGCACGCTTGCGTTTGTCGTAGTTGCTCCCTCGGCAAGGAGACGTTTTGTGGTGGTATTTGCAACGACAGCAAGAGTCGCAAGACCCAAGGCTCCTCCAATCTGCTGGGATGTATTTATTAAACCCGCGGCAAGACCTGCTTCATCCGATGGTACCCCGGTTGTTGCAGCAACGGTAATAGCTACAAACGAGGTGCCAAAACCAGTTGCCAATAAGAAAAATGCCGGCAGAAGGTGTGTCCAATATGAAGTCCCTGTATTTATGAAACTTATCCAGAAGACTCCAATGGTGGTAAGACCTGTCCCGAAAATCGCTAAAGGTTTGTACCCAAACTTTTTAAGAAGGCTCGGAGCTTGATATGAAAAAAATCCTATGACGATAGGAATCGGAAGAAAAGATAACCCGCTTTGGACGGGCGAATATTTTAATACGTTTTGTATGTATTGGGAGAGAAAGAAAAACATACCCAATGCTCCTGCGACGATAGGGAGCATGATCAAATTCCCACCTGTTACGTTTCTAATTCTGAAAATTGATAATGGTACCAGAGGATGCTTCGCGCGCGATTCATTTATTACGAATAAAACCAGAAGTATCAAACTTACGCCTAATGACACTAACGTTTGGCTACTGCTCCAACCAATCTGTGAAGCAAGAGTTAATGAGTACACCAAGACCATAAGTCCACCTGTTACCAGCACAGCTCCCGGCAGATCAAGATGTTTGTCGCGTGATTCTTTTATGTGGGCTGGGACGTACTTTTGAATTCCGATAATAGCAAGGATACCGATCGGCACATTTACAAAAAAGCACCATTGCCATCCCAGATATTGAGTAAGTAGTCCGCCGAGAATCACTCCTACTGCTGCTCCTCCTGCAGCCACGATGCTCCATAT
>JANWJL010000007.1 GCA_025451885.1 Candidatus Microgenomates bacterium | reverse complement strand
ACTTCATGCTTTGTACCAGCTGGTAGATAAAGGAAATACTGTCATCGTCATAGAACATAATCTTGATGTTATTCGAAACTCCCAGTACGTACTGGATCTGGGCCCTGAAGGTGGAGAAAAAGGAGGAAGGGTTATCTATCAGGGGGAGCTCGAGGGAATTAAAAAGGAAAAACAATCATACACAGGACAGTACCTTCTTAAGGCAAACCGTTAGTTATAATTATAACAATGCCGCGTCTATTCCGAATTTTACTTCTATTTATATTCGCA
Source organism: Candidatus Microgenomates bacterium (assembly GCA_025451885.1). Classification (GTDB taxonomy): domain Bacteria; phylum Patescibacteriota; class Microgenomatia; order UBA1406; family GWC2-37-13; genus 2-01-FULL-40-42. Next base: position 7,447 of record JANWJL010000007.1, on the reverse strand, counting down.
GTTTTTTTAACAGGCTCATTTTCATTTGTAGCCGCACAGGACTACAAGACTGACTATACCGTTGAATATGCCCCAAATAGGAGCTCTCAAGGTCTTACTACACGGGTAAATTTTACCGTAAAGACTACGAACCTAAAATCAGATGTTTTTGTAAAGAAGTTTTCACTTTCATTTCCAAAACATTTTCGTATAAGCAATGTCAATGCGCAGGATGATGCAGGGGCGATAAAGCCCTCTGTTTCTGAAAATTCAGAACTAACCACCGTATCGTTGGACCTTAATAATCCAAAGTTGGGAAAGGATCTGGAAAATACGGTAAAACTGGTTTTTGATCAAAACAACCTTTTTCAAATAAACGGAAATATATGGGAGGTCATAATACCGACTATAGAAAATCGGGGTGAAGGATCATATAACGTGGTTGTTTCATTGCCGGATGCAGATAAAAAGATAGCGATCTCCAAGCCGAAGCCTACGAAAATCGAGGGTAGCAAAATCTTTTGGGACAATCCGCCCGGAAAAATAATCTACGGGGTATTTGGATCAACGCAGGCCTTTAACTTAAATCTTACCTATAATCTCAAGAATGACCGACTGACCCCTGTTTTTTCAGAGGTAGCATTTATTCCTGACACAGCACATCAAAAGGTTTTCGTAAACACAATAAATCCTACCCCGAATTCGGTCTATACCGATGAGGATGGAAATGTTATAGGCAAATACTATCTTAAACCGAAAGAATCTAAGACCGTGCAGTATTCAGGTGCGGTTCAACTTTTGATAAATTCAAGAGATGAGGTAAGGATCCTCAGCAGATCTAAAATAAAGGACCAGGAACGATATCTGCTAAATGAGAGCAACTACTGGAAGCTGACAGATCCGGGGAAGTTTAAGCAACTGAAAACAGCGCGTGATATTTATAACTTCCTTGTTCAAAATTTTAAGTATAACTATAAACGTGTTTCTCAGAATAAGTCATTTGGAAGACTTGGCGCAGACATCGCACTTCAGAAACCGGATCAGGCTATCTGCGTAGAATTTACCGATTCATTCATTGCTTTGGCCAGAGAACAGGGCATCAAATCAAGAGAACTGCAAGGGTATGCTGTAACACAGGATCAGACCTTAAGACCGCTGTCTTTAGTAAAAGACGTCCTTCACTCATGGATTGAGTACTATGATGATGCACTCCAAGACTGGATTCAGGTAGATCCCACATGGGAGAATACCTCGGGAATTGATTATTTCACCTCCTTTGATCTAAACCACATTGCTTTTGCGATTCACGGGAAAAGTCCGACCTCTCCTGCACCTGCAGGGGCTTATAAAGTAAGTGACACTAAAGATATCATAGTCCAGACAGCGTTGAACCTACCCCAGGAAAATAAGAAGATCTCGATTTCCAAAGTCGAACTGCCGAAAACCGTAAATGACGCTGTAACGACTAAAGGCGTAGCTTATCTCAAAAATGAAGGAAATACGTTTTTATACGATCTTGAAATATCATTTTCAGGTGAAAACCTGGATGTCTCTCCAGCACAAGGGAAAATCGACCAAATTGCGCCTTATGAAGAGAAAAAAATTGAGTTCTTTGTAAAACCCTCGACAAGAAATAAGTTTAAAAAAGGTAAGGTCATGATACAGGCTGAAAATTACGACTCTGAAGAACGTACCATAACCATATCGCCGTCTTCTTACTCAATAGGCCTTTGGGTAGGCATACTGGTCGCTGCAATATCGGGCTTACTCCTGTTTTCCTTTAGGATCGGAATGAGAAAGCGCAGGTCCTAACGGGTATAATATAGCTCCTATGAAAGTATCTGTAAGCAAAGATAGTATAAAAAAGCTGGAATCCTTTATAGGCGTATATATTTTCACAAAGAAAAGAAAGCCGATATACGTAGGAAAATCAATAAATGTCAAAGCCAGGCTTCTATCGCATCTTGAAAATGCGAAGATGCATCCAAAGGAGTTAAAGCTGCTTGAAAACTCGGATCAGATAGAGGCTATACAGACCGATTCAGAGTTTAAAGCTTTGCTTTTAGAGGCAGAGCTTATCAAAATTCACCATCCAAAGTATAACGTAAGGTGGAAAGACGACAAAAGTCATCTATATATCCGGATTTCAATAAAGGATGCGTATCCGAAGATTTCACTTGCACGAAGAGGAACAGACAGCTCAGTCCGGTATTTTGGACCTTTTTCCTCAACGCAAAATGTCTACGAGATACTAAGAGAGGTAAGGAAAATATTTCCTTTTTGCATGCAGACTAAAATAGGAAGGACCCCGTGTTTTTATTCAAAGATAGGACTCTGCGATCCATGCCCCAGTTATATTGAAAATCTAAAAGATAAGGAAGAAAAATCCGATCTTAAGAGGAAATACCGAAAAAACATAAGAAGGGTGATACGATTGCTCGAAGGAAAGATAGATATTCTTCAGTCAAGTCTTTATAAGCGACTGAAAAAAGTAACCGAAGAAGAGAACTATGAAAAAGGCATTCAGCTAAGAAATATCATACTCCGTCTTGAAAACCTTTCATCAAGAAAGCATTTCGATCCCTTTGATGTGACAAGCTACAATTCCGGTACCCAAAGCACAAAAGAATTACTCTCGCTCTTAAGACTATATTTCCCAACCCTCGACAAGCTCACAAGAATCGAAGCCTACGACATCAGTGATCTTGGTAAGAAACATGCGACTGCATCTATGGTGGTTTTTTCAGAAGGAGTACCAAGTAAATCAAACTACAGAAAATTTAAGATCCGCAATCCTAAATCGCGCTCGGATTTTGAGATGATCGATGAGGTGCTCGAAAGAAGATTTAAAAACGATTGGCCGCAGCCGGATGTAATGGTAGTGGACGGGGGTAAACCGCAGGTCAGGGTACTTCTTAGAGCATTGTCAAGTTTTAAATTAGATCTTCCGGTAGTCGGCATTGCCAAAAAACCGGATAGATTGATAATCGGTGTCGAAAATCTTCCAACCATTCGTCCGAAATCAAACAATCAAGGTTTTAATATGATCAGGCATATGAGGGACGAAGCACACCGTTTTGCACGGAAGTACCACCTTCAACTTCGGGAAAGAGGCACTCTGTTTTGATATAATTAAGTAATGAAAAAGCCTACCCGAATGCTCTTATTTGCAGCTTTAGCGCTTTATCTCACAGCTCTTTGGAATAAAGGTTTTGTATATTCCCCTAACTGGCTTTCTTTTCTCGAGCTTACCGTACTTTTGGCTTTAATGTCATATCTGATAATTCCGCTTTCTAAGATCGTATTGTTTCCGGTGCACCTTTTAACATTCGGACTTCTATCAGTCGGCGGGTATATGTTGTTGTTTTACTTTGTCGGAAAGTACACGGATATTATTGCAGTAGACTCCTGGGTCTTTTCGGGGTTCTCACTGGGCGGAATGGCTATTCAAAAAGTAAGTTTTTCGCAGATGGGCAATCTATTCGTGTCCGCGCTCTCAATATCAGCTATAATTAATACTCTTGAGAAAATAACATGAAGAATATCATCAATATCTTAAATATCATCATTTCCATAGTAATAGTAACCTTGGTTTTGATACAAGGAAAGGGTGCAGGTCTTGGTAGCGCCTGGGGAGGAAGTGGAGAGATGTATCAAACCAGGCGTGGGGTCGAAAAGGTCACGCTTCAGCTTACCGTAGCTCTGATAGTCGTATTCTTTATCCTTTCGGTAATAAATCTGTTTTCGTAGTTCATGATTTTCAGACACAAGACGCTTCGCTACTATTACTGGTTCTTCATTGAATTTACTAAGAAGCATTCCAGGATGATGCTTTTGAGCTTTTTTATAAGCTTTTTTATAGTAATCAGTCTTATTTCCGTAACTCCGTATCTAGACAAGGTTTTTTTCTCAAGAAAAGAGGTGGTCGGGCTTGTCGGAACCTATACGATAGATACTCTTCCCGAAGAGGTTTTACGCAAGGTCTCCCACGGCTTGGTATTTATAAACGAAAAAGGAGAGACTATACCGGCACTTGCTTCCTCCTGGGAGAATATCGGAAACGGCAGGGAATTCAAATTCCATATTAAACCCGGCTTAACCTGGGATGATGGAAAGGAGTTTTCGGCAAAAGACCTAAACTATAACTTCAGAGACGTCACCGTTGAGATTCCGGATAAAAGTACCGTTGTTTTGAAGTTGCAGAAGCCGTTGCCGATTGCACCAACCTATTTGACCAGACCGGTCATCAAATACCCTTTGCACGGGGTAATCGGACTATATAAGGTTGACCAGATTAGAACCAGTCACGGAGCCATAACCGAGATTTTTTTAAGTCCTAATAAAAAAGATCTTCCACCTTTGGTTTATAAGTTTTATGACAGCGAAAGCAAGCTTATAAGCGCCTATAAAGCCGGCGAGATTAGTGAGATGACGCTGCTTAAGAAAAGCCTGGGAGATACATTTAAAGACTGGAAAAATACTACGGTCAAAAGGGGAGTCGATTATAACACCGTGCTCACTCTGTTTTTTAATACCAAGAATCCTCTTCTTGCTGAAAAAGACGTAAGAGAGGCCATAGCGCTTGGAATTCCACGAGATAAGTTTACGGAGTTTGGTGAGGTAGCCAACGGCCCGATCTCCCCTACATCCTGGGCATACAATCCAAACCTTAAGAAACCACTGTTCAATCTTGATCAGTCGATCCAGTCACTAAGTAAATTTACCAAAGAAGGGTCAGCCTCAGCCAAACTAAATTTCATCACTTATTACGACTATCTAAATTCGGCAACTGACATAGAAGAGAATCTAAATAAAGCAGGGGTGAAGACAAATCTTACCTTAAGCAACTTTCAGAACCCGGATCAGTTTGATCTGATGTTAGCCTACTGGAAGATCCCCCAAGACCCGGACCAATATTTTTTCTGGCATTCCACCCAAGAAGCAGGAAATCTCACAAATTACAAAAATGTAAAGATCGATAAATTGCTGGAAGACGGACGAAATACACTGGATACAAATAAAAGAAAGGAACAATATCTGCAGTTTCAAAAAGTCATCATAGACGATCTTCCTGCGGTCTTCATATACTATCCTTACACCTACACAATCAAAAGGAAGTAGTACTACTTTGATATAATAAGGTAGTTTCAGATAAGCCGAGGTGGCGGAATTGGTAGACGCGCAGGACTTAAAATCCTGTGGTGGCAACACCGTGTGGGTTCGATTCCCACCTTCGGCACCAGCCCTTCTAGCTCAATGGCAGAGCAGCGGTTTTGTAAACCGTCGACCGGAGTTCGATTCTCCGGAAGGGCTCCAGATCAAAGTCGATCTTTGTTATCTTCGAGAAAGGCGCGAAAATCTTGATATTCAGCTGACATTTGGGTAGAGTCTTTCTTTTTTTTCTTTACTTGCTGAATCGTGTGTGGAGTCTCAACGGGTTCTTTAATGATACCCTCAACCGTATCAGCAAATTTAGCGGGATGCGCAGTCATCAATACTACGCCACGACCCTCGAAGCCGGTAACTTCTCTGTATTCCCTTAGTCCGAGGTAAGCAATAACACTGTGTGGGTCCATCAAATAGTCTCGTTTTTTCCAGACTCTTTTTATTGCTGCGTTTTTTTCTCCTTCGTCAAAATAAGTACCCCGGATCTCTCTCCTCATCTTTTTATAACTTCCTCCATAAAGATCTTTCAGTCGGTCAAAGTTGCTGGGATCATTGACATCCATTGAGGGAGAGTTCGTATCAACCTGGGTTCTTTCTCTCCAGACTCCTGTTGCCAGATATTCCGGGACAATATTATTCAAGTTAGTTGCAGCGATAAAATGTTTAACCGGCAGTCCCATTCTTTTTGCAAGTATGCCCGCAGTTAAATTTCCAAAATTCCCGCTTGGTACAGAGAATACGACATCTCCTTTATATCCGCGCGCTTGCAACTGACCATATGCCCAAAAATAATAAAAAGATTGCGGAAGTAATCTCGCTATATTAATTGAGTTAGCAGATGTTAATCTTACAGGTTCCTTGAGATCAGGATCTTGCATCGCCATCTTAACCATCGCCTGACAGTCGCCAAAGGTACCGTCGACCTCAAGTGTCCAGATGTTGCTATCCTCACCATAGGTAGTCAATTGACGTTCCTGAAGTTCACTCACTCTTCCGTAAGGAAAGAGAATGGTAACTCTTATTCCGGGAATATTAAGAAAGCTGCTTGCAACAGCGCTTCCTGTGTCTCCGGAAGTGGCAACAAGAATTGTGAGAGGTCTTTCGTCCCCATTGGGCTTCTTTAATTCCCTTGCAAGTAGTTGAGACATAAACCTCGCCCCGAAGTCCTTAAATGCTGCTGTCGGCCCGTGAAATAGTTCTAATAAATGAGTTTTCTTTTCTAAGCGAGGCATCTCGATAGGAAAATTAAAGGCAGTTTCTGATATTTTTCTAAGTTCCTTCTCGGATATTGCGCCGCTAAAAAAATGACTCGAAACCTGGGTCGCAATATCTTGAAGAGAAAGATCCGGGAGATCTCTGATAAATTCAGGACTCATTTTATCCAGATGTTGGGGCATGTATAGTCCACCCTCTGGTGGTTGCCCTTGAAGGATTGCTTTTCTTAGAGAAACTCCACTACCCTCTCCTCTTGTACTCCGAAAGAGTTGTGGTACGTGTCGTTCGCGTTCTAATGTCGGCATATACTGAATATTGGCGACCATAATTATAGGTCATTTAGCCTATAATGTAAAGCTATTAGCTCACACGAGATGCTATAATATCCATAAGACCTCGTAGCTCAACTGGATAGAGCAATTCCCTTCTAAGGAATAGGTTGCGCGTTCGACTCGCGCCGAGGTCGCCAATGCGCAGGCTTACTCAGGTAGTCGTTGTTGCTGCTATCAAACAAAACGGAAAATATCTTCTCACCAAGCGCGACGACCCAAAAAACAAACTGGTTCATAATACCTGGCAGATGCCTGGTGGAGGACTGGAGTTTGAGGAAACCGTCATTCAGTGCCTCCATAGGGAAATAATGGAAGAAGTGGGAATAAAAATTAGGATAAAGGCCCTGATTCCCAGGATCCATGAGAGGATATTTAAAAAATCAGGCTGGCATGGAGTTGCGATAGGTTTCTTATGCGAACCGACAGAGAAAAGACCGAAGATCACAATTAATAACGAAGCATCGGATTTTAATTGGTTTAGTTTTGAAGAACTTAAGAAGCTCAAACTACATTATGGAACCCGAGCTTTGATTGATTACGCTGAGAAGATTGGTGTCGAGGAGAGGACTTGAACCTCCACGCCTTGCGGCACAGCCTCCTCAAGACTGCGCGTCTACCAGTTCCGCCACCTCGACTTAAGAGTCTTAATTATATCACTAGGAGGGCGTCATTCAAAGAAGCTCGGGTTGATCTGCGTTTCTCTTAATCCCGAGATGATTTAATGCCTTTTGGGTAAGCGTTCGACCTCTTGAGGT
>JANWJL010000006.1 GCA_025451885.1 Candidatus Microgenomates bacterium | reverse complement strand
TAGCAGATCCTATGTCTACCACATCATTAAGTATGATGTTGCCGTCCGTATCACTCACCACACCTCCGGTTGTTACGTTTAGTCCTGTCGTGGCTGATCCTATGTCTGTGGTGTCATTTAAGACCAGGTTTCCATCTATGTCTGATACCTCACCGGTAGTTGCTACCTCAATACCGGTTGTTGCAGATCCTATGTCTGTCGTGTCATTTAAGACCAGATTCCCATCAATATCTGAGATAACACCAGCGGTTGTTACATTAACCCCTGTTGCAGCGCTCCCAATATCTACCGTATCGTTTAGTACGATATTCCCGTCAATATCAGATACCGATCCTGTTGTTGCGACCCGGAGTCCTGTTGTTGCAGATCCTATGTCGACGGTGTCGTTGAGTACGAGGTTTCCGGAGATGTCAGATATATTGCCCTCTAAGGCTAAATCACCGGTATTTGAGATAGTGAGTTGATCATTGGCACCTGAATCTTCAAATATTGCCAAACTACTTGTCTGGGTAGAATTACCCCGTACCAGAAATTGGACTTCATCGGTGTCACCCACGACAGCCAGCTTTCCCAGATTACTTGTGCTTCCGATCGTTACATTATTAGTCGAAGTATCCAGATGAACTACACCGGCTGTTACATCCCAAGGTCCGACACCGGTACTGCTTGACACACAATCCACATCATCAAAACAAAGTTGACCGGTAAGGTAGAGATCCTGCCATGACTTGGTGGTTGAACCAAGATCATAGGTATCATCGGTTGCAGGAAGAAGATCTCCGGTTACCTCAACATCACCACTGGTAGCCTCACCTATGTCTATTGCAGCACCGTTTGCTCCGGTTATATCTCCTCCTGAAACAGAGAGGTCCCCGGTTATATCAGTATTGTCATTTAACGAGATATTTCCATCGATATCACTGATTACCCCTCCTGTTGTTACTCGTATACCTGTTGTGGCACTCCCTATATCTGTTTGATCATTCAATACCAGGTTTCCGTCTATGTCTGAAACTCCGCCTCCTGTCGTGATATTTACACCTGTTGTAGAGGATCCTATATCAACCGTGTCGTCAATAATTACGTTTCCGTCTATATCTGTTATCAATCCGGCCGTTGTGACATTAAGACCGGTTGTGGCAGATCCTATGTCGACGGTATCATTTAGTACCAAGTTGCCTGAGATATCTGATAGTCCGCCTTCCACACTGACATTTCCACTATTATCAACGCGGAATTGATCCGTACCACCTGAATTTTCAAAGACAACTAAGTTATTCGTCTGTGTTGAATTTCCTTGAACAAGAAGCTGAATTTCATCTCCTTCACCGTCAACTCCGAGCTTTGCTAAGTCAGAAGTTGATCCTACCGTAACATTGTCTGTGTTGGTTGTAAGTCTCACGACCGTTCCATCATCAGTCCATCCACCGGCAGAAGAAGCTCCTGCAAAGGATTGAAAGCTCGAACAATCATTAGAAAACTGAAGCTCATTACTCGAGCCATTGTAACGAAGACATCCTTTATTCGTTGTATCGGTATTATTATCAATCCGTACCTGTCCGCCGGCTACATGTAAAAGATCATCCGGAGAAGTCGTGCCGATTCCCAGATTTCCACTATTATCTACTGTTCCACGATTTACCCCTCCGGTTGAAAAAAGAATCGAGCCGCTCTGACTCGCGTTCAGCGTTACATCACCCGTACCTGCTGACTGCAAGGTAATAGCCTTGGCAGAGGAAAGAGTGAAGGTAGCGCTTGAGTAGGTTGAACGCAGCCCAGGAGAGGCAACGGACATAAGCAGGTTGCCGTCCTGATTAATAACCGGAATATTTGAAGTAGACTCGCCTGGAGGAAAACCCTGAAGCGTCTCTGCGTTCAGAGCGTAACCTACATTTGCAATCTGCTGTCTCGGTGTCATCTCTGAATCACCTCCGACAGTTACTCCCAAGTATACGTTCGCATTCTCGGTGAATAAACCTGAAGGGAGCTCGTTACCACACACCTCTTGAGGCGGGGTGGGTGAGTATCCGGCTCCTCCAAGCAGAACATCAAAGATTCCATCCTGGTCCGGAGTTAGGGAACAGCTTTGCGTATCGTGGATTGAGCTTCCACCTGTCGAGACGTTATAAAATCTAAACCGCACATTGGTTGCGGTAGTAATAGGGTTTCCAAGGCTGTCTGTCAGTCTTCCCTGAAAAGACAATATTCTGCCGGCTCTTTTTAACTCTGAAGGAAAGGCAAACGGTGTTCCGGCTTTTTGAAAAAATTGATTATAGATACCTGCACCCAGAAGAGCAATAAGAATCAAAATTAAGGCTGTTCCAACGTATGATTGAGGCCATAATTGGTTTTGATCACTCTGTTCCCCGGCGACTTTTTTCCTTATTAATATACCATTCAGCCAATCCTTAATTTTGTACGTTTGAGCTAATAGCGGGATATGGCGCTTCTTGACTAGACCTACCGATTTTGAAACATTTTTAGCACCTGCCTTTAGAGGTAAAATATCCGGACTGTCAGAGAGCGACTTTTTTAAATCAGCAAGCGTCAGCCTCAACTGCTCATACTGTTTTGACTTGATTAATCTCTTTAAAAAAGCCCAATTGAAGAACTTATCCACATGAGCCAACTTTTCTTTTATTTTTGAGAGAGATGCCCCTTCACTGCGTAGTTTTAGAACATAATCGCGGAGTTTTTCCGGCGTCAAATTTCCCATCTTAGCTTATAACTTTAGGCTTATCTGACAATGAGTTGTTTAGTTACTTTGGACATATGATATCGTGGGGTACTCTTTGTTTTTAGAGCAAACCCTTCCCTTTTACTGTCATATGGTGTTCCCTCCATCGATGGGTCATAGAGGTTCCTAAGTTGTGAATATACCTGATACACAGCCTTAAACATAGATTTAGGTAACTTATAACGACAATAACTCTCTAATGGTATTAATTGTTTTTTCCCTATCCTGACTGTCCAAATGTTCCTTTATCAATGATTCTTTAAAATCTTGAATAAATTCTGTATCGGAAAGGCCCTTTTCATTATTAAAAGTACCCGGAACTATGTTCTTAATCTCTCTTCCAGGATTTAGATCGATCCAATGCTCTGATATACAAAATTCACAGAATTTACGGATGGTTGAGAGTCTTCTATTGATGGTTTTTATCGGGGTACCATTATCCCTGAGGTAGGCTCTGTATTGGGCCAATTCCTCTACTGTGAGTAAATCAGCAATATTCTCTGAAGTGATCTGATCTGCGTTAATGTCTACAGATTTAGCTTTTATGACAAGCCAACCGAGAAAGTGGCGAAGGTCGGAGAGATAGTTCTTTACTGTTACCGGACTAGGGGATGGATTTCCCGCATTGAGAAAAGTGCGGAATGAGGCTTCAATATTATAAAAATTATACTGTTTCCTCATATACTATGATAATAAAGGAAAGGTAAATCATTTGTCAAGAGGTATTTAATAGTTAATTTGATATATTAAGACCCACATAAAAAAGGCGGTAAAAGTGTAGTGAATCAGTCTTATAATAGAATTTAAGTAGATTTATTTGAATTACCGCATATATATTAATAGAACGTTAGTATATAAATATATATCAGATAACTCATAGTATGTATACCTAATAGTTAGTTTGCTAAAAAAGACCAGTTGAGATCAAAAGGTCCAATTAAAGTAAGTTAAATTAGGGGAGATGTTGTGTTCAATTCTTTTTTATAAATTTAACTATAGAGTACTTTTTTAACAAAAAAGATAAAAAATAAGTATTTCTTTGATTACAATTGATATAGTTTTGGCAATTTACACCTCAATTTGCTAGTTTTATGCAGTTTCTTTTTGTTCTGCAAACAAAGGCTAAAGGAGTTATTTGGAGTGTTTTTAGTCTAGGTAACGCTACCTATAGTTTTTTAAGCCTTTTTTCAGCTGGCTTGACAGCATTTTAGAATTAATTTACTATGTACAATATACCATAGAATATGAAAAAAACACTGGCACTACTATCCACTCTTCTTTTTCTTCTTATCCTCGCAACTTCCTTTTTTTGGCTTTATGAAGCAAAGTCCTTTGTAGGCAGGGCTAGTGTTTTTAGAGAGACCTTTTCAGTAGAGAATTCATACGTCTTTATTTCCCCGTTAAAGGCTAAGGCTGATGGATCAGAAAAAATACGTTTGACGGTATTTGTGCTCAATGACCAGGGACTTGGCGTGCCCGGGAAAAGGACAAGTTTATCCCAGGTCAATGGTTTGAAGGTTGAGGTTATTCAAGGTTTGACAGACAGTCTTGGTAAGGCTGTATACGACATAAGTTCAGAAAAAGCAGGAGAATACTTCGTGGACGTGAAAATTGAAGATAAAAAACTAGGCCAGCAGTCGGTACTTTCGTTTAATTAATCCTTTTTCGAGGCTAGCTCATGCTCAGTATCCAGGAGCGAATAGTCACCTCTAAGAGCCAGAGATCTGTTTTTTGCTATTATATGAGGCTTGAGGTATATTCTGAAGCAATAGTAGAGCAAAGCCAGTATCTGAGTGAATATTAGAAGCTCTAGAAAACGTGAGCGTAAGAGATTCCATAGAAGGAGAAAGAACTGCATTAGTATCATCCACCACGGAAGGATGTTCACGCTCAAAGTATTACTCCTAGGCGAATCCTGCTTCAGGTAGAGATCCTGGGCGAAAATACGGTAATAATCTGCCTGCGAAGAAGGAACCGAAACCGAGTAATTTCCCTTAGAATCAGCTTTTGCTGTGAATTTTGGGAAGGTGACTGCATATGCAGCCGGTATAAGAGAAAATGGTGATTTTCTGTTTTGATCGATAAAGAAAGAAAGTTTAACGTCAGTATTAGGTACAGTTTGGCCTGATAAAATAACTTGATCACCGACAAAATACTCTCCCTTATCAAGCTGAACGGTCGGAGGTAATAATACCGGTCCGATATCGACGTTTCTGTTCTTGGGGAAAGCCGGAATACAGATTGTTTTTGAGGTTCTGCCTAGCTGATCCTGGGCATAGAGACAAGGCTCGCGAGTTGAAAACGGGGAGAATCTGTTTTTAAACTCAAAATAGCCGTTGTTTTTAGAATATGTCTGGTCAAAAATGCCTACGCCTTCAACGGTTACCAGGGAGGAGGGAGATGTGAAGCCAAACAAGCGAAAAGAATAGTCGCCGATAGAGACCGAAACCTCAGCCGAGGCAGTTTTATCTTGAGCAAAAGTTGCCCGGGAAAGAACCAGAAACAACAGGAAACAAAGTACTAAGGCCTTTTTTTTAGACATCCCGTTTTTTTACGACCCGCCTTAACTCGGCGAGATCTTTGTTTTGAGGCTCTTCTGAAGGACTTTTCTTTCCCGTAATGCCTTTACCCATATAAAAGAGAATAACGAAACCCAGAAGAACAATCAAGAAGAGTTTCCATGGAAAAATAAAGACGTTGCGCTCTTCTGCAAGAGAGTTGTTGCCATCACCGTAGGATAGAGAAATCTGAGCTTTGTAAGGGCCAAGAAGCAACGATTTGCCGGTTGAAAGATCATACTTACGTATTGAGCCTGGAAAAACGTTTAGTGACTCAATCTGGTCTTCTTCTACAACCGAACCAAACATGTTAATAAGTTTGACCTCTCCTCGAGGAACAATATGATAGTCGCCTTGATTAAGTAATGAAAAGGTAATCGGTACCGGGCCTGATTCCAGAAAGAATGGGGTCCGGATTGCCATGATCCGTGCTTTCTCTAGGATCATTCCTTCAACCTTAATATTTAAGAGAGAAGCAACACGGACGGATACATTGGTCGAGCCTTCTTGTTCAAAATCTCCAGGTTGAAATAAGACTGCGGCATAATGTCCACCGGCTTTTGCATCAGGTGGAGCAGATACTACGACCTGAGTCGTTGAACTATTTCCCGGTTCAATGACGGCGCTATCCTGAGAAAGCGAGACCCATTGACTAGCAGAACGGTTGGTATCTGCATTTTTATCCATAAAATTGGGAGCTCCATTTTCAACTACCGTAAAGTCCGAGATCCTGAAGCTGCCTCTTATTGTCTTTGAACCTCTATTGACCACAGTGACATCGAAGCTGGTTTGAGTTCCACGCTGTACGGAAACCTCAGTTTTAACCGGTGAAATCGTTAACGGAATGCTTTCCTGGGCATGAGCCGAATGGACAGCAAAAAAAATCAAAAACAAAAAAGAATATAAAAACAGAGGATGGAAAAGATAATAAAATTTCTTCATATTAAAATCTCGGACTTGCCGTATAGGTTAAACGATTTGTATAAAATCCAGCAGATTGTGTATCTGATATGCCTATTCGATAACAGACGTGCGCAGATGAACCCATGGTTGACTTGCTTCCAGAGAGGATTGAAAGAGGAGTCTTTCCGGCTTCATTGTCAGGAAAACTCCTTGCTGAGAACTTCGCTCCATTGTCGTTAAAAAGAAAAAGCGCATCTTTTTGAGTCACATTATCAAGAGAATACCCAAATCCATCTTTTCGTGGATTAGTCCAATCACTCGCATATCTATCCGTACATTTTCCGTCATCACATCTAGTATCAGGAATGCAGCCTTGTATGTTATTAGGACTTGGGCCGGCACAAAGAGCATTGCTCCTTTTTAATTGATCGTTTTCAAAGACAGTTACTACAAATCCGTCTTTAGAATTTGTAGAAACGGTTAAGAGGTGGGCGGCGTTTCTAAAAGCAAATGGCTTTGAAATGCTTCCCCAGGGTACAGAGTTTGCTGTTGTTGCGGTATCGGTTACTACATCACAGGTTTTAGTCGCAGAAGGAACGCCGCTTAACTCAAACGAAAAGGTTTCTCCTATGGTAGCTGAAACAGACGTGGGGGATATAATAGCCACTCTAACATCCAGCTGGTCTAGTTTATTTCCTGATCCATCACGGCTTCTAATATGTAATGTATATGTATCTGCTTTGCCTGAACTGCTCGGCGTTGTCAAAGGTCCGGGGTTAATCATTTTTCTATCCGTATCTCCAAGAGTGATGGTAAATATCGATCCTGCAGGGCAGCTTCCTGAAGTCTGATAGAACCTGATCGTGTGATCCAAATCTGAAGTGCCGGGTGTGATTGTTCCGATCGCCCAGTTATTTGCACAGTTTTGACTTGAGATTACGATATCAGATGCAGAGAGATTGTTTAGATCAAATCCGCCAAAAGGTGCTGTACTGGAGCTATCTGGCAGGCCATCATTGCCCTGATTTGCAGTATTTACAGCAGGAATAGTAAGCAAAATGTCACCATCTGCAGGAATAATCTGGGTCGTTGTAACAGATATCGTATGGATTGATTGCTGGGAAAAATTGGGATTACTCAGCGTATCAGAACCTGAAATGAAGTTGGCTGAGAATACAGGTCTCGTTAAAGTTAAAAAAAGAGTAAAAATAATAAAAATAAAAAAAGGTCTAAGATGCATATTCCATTTAATATGATTTATAAGAATCATGCAAGAAGTAAAAGAAAATACTGGAAGTAAAAAAACAGCTTTGATGAAAATCAGTTGACAAAGAAAATCCCGTCTGTTAAATTTTACCTTCAGTATGGGCATCAAAGAAAGACGAACGAAAATATTGCTGCTTTTATTTCTTTTTTCCGATGTAGATTTAGCTCCGGTAACTCTTGATGAAAAAGCTCAAAAAGTCTTCGACCTTTCATTAAATCAAAAAACCAAATCCACCCTTTCAGCTATGGTAAAAGAAGGGGTAATACTGAAAACATCTCAGGACGAACCCGCACATGTCTACTGCCTTACAGAAAAAGGATTCGACGATCTGGTCTTAAACTTCCCATTTTTTAGATACCTAAGAAAAGAGTGGGATGATAAATGGAGAATTCTTTCATATGAAATTCCTGAGCAAAGGAGAGAACTAAGAGACCGTTTGAGAAGAGAGGTAGCCGGATGGGGACTTGGCCCATGGCATAGATCCTTTTGGCTTACTCCACATCCTATCATCGACAATCTAAAACACTTAGTTACCGGAAAAGAAGAGGAAAAATATGTACAGGCTTTTGAATCCGATCATAGCTTTGGAGACAGAGGAGTGCTTATTGAAAAAGTATGGGGGACTACGGCTTTGGATAAAAAGTATAGGGAGCTTTTT
The DNA here is from genome assembly GCA_025451885.1 of Candidatus Microgenomates bacterium. GTDB lineage: Bacteria > Patescibacteriota > Microgenomatia > UBA1406 > GWC2-37-13 > 2-01-FULL-40-42. The sequence goes on along the minus strand of JANWJL010000006.1, from coordinate 34,068 downwards.
AAACAGTGGCACGTTATCCTTTCACAGGACAAAGAAAAAACCGACAAGCTCAAAACAGTAGTTCATGATTATGTCGCAGCTCTTCGTCAAGACCCAGGTCTTCCCAAAAAATTGGTTGGAGAAAACTGGATTGGGTTTGAGGCCTTCAATATTTTTAAGGAAATACGCAACATTCTCCTTTCACAGTAAAACTTAGAATCTAAAAACAATATCTCCTTCTTCATCCGTCCGTCTTATCTTTACCTTATTCACCTCCAACATCTTCAGGATTTCCTTTGAGGGATGGCCGTAACTGTTCCTGCCTACGCTGATTACAGCAGTTCCGGGCGTGCTTTTTTCTAAAAAAGCCTTTGTTAGCCCATTTTTAGATCCATGGTGAGGCACTTTAAGAATCTCTACTTTTTCAACCTTATCGATAAAAAACCTTTGTTGCTGGGGCAGAATATCTCCGGTAAAAAGAATTTCTCTTCCTGACAACCTAAATAAAAGAATCTGAGAGTAGCTGTTTGGATCTAAACCTTGATTTTCCCCGACAAACTGTTTCGTCGGCCATAAAAACCGAATACCATTGTCACCGGAAAATAAAATATTTGTCCCTGCATACCGGTATTGAGTCACCGCATTTTTCGATTCGAGCTTTTCACGGAGATTTTTAAACGAAATAGATTCACTTTCAGAGTAGGAAAATACGAACGTACCAATTTTGTATCGGTCTAATATGTCTAAAAACCCGCCATAATGATCTTTTTGTGGGTGGGATAAAAAAGCATACTCAATCTTTTTATCGTAGAAAGGCATATATTTTCCCAAGCAGGAAAGTATTCTCCCGGAAGGACCTGCGTCTATCAGAACATCAATCTTGTTCTCAATTCTTAGATAGGCTCCGTCTCCCTGTCCTACATCGCAGAATACCAAAACAGTCTCGGTCTTTACTATCTGATAGATCCCGATCAAAAGAAGACAGGAAAGCGTAGATATGGCAAGAAGGATACTTAATCTCAAAGGTATGGTCTGGTAGTTCATATCAAAGAGAGATGGAAGCAAAAGGAATCCGAGAAAGCGTCTCGATAACCCAAAGCAGATAACTGAGCAATCCAAAAGCTACATAGGCAGGAAGAATGCCAAGTACAAAGTGGACCTTTCCCAAGATACAGGCTAAAAAACCAAAGATCATAATTGGAGCAATAATCCATGCGACCATTACATTAGCCAGAGGTGATATCAAGGAGATCTGCCGGAAATATAAAAAAATCAACGGGACGGTAAACACCTGAGCTGAGAGTGAGATCCTAAGCTCTTCTCCAAACGGGCCGCTTAATATACCTGTCTTTGATCTGCCGGCAAACAGTATTAGTCCCAAAGTGGCAGCATAAGAGAGCTGAAAGGATATAGATGATATCCACGACGGTGCAAAAACCAAGGTTGCGATAAACGAAATGAACAGCATATAAAGAGGCACGGCTTTTCTTCCAAAGACCACGGCAATAAGGGCGAGAATTCCCATAATTCCTGCCCTGATAATAGGCGGCTGCACGCCTACAAACAAAATAAAAAAAACAATAGAGATTATTATTGTGGTCATCGATATAACTCGGGGAAAATTCTTCGTCAGGTTGCTGATTATCGTTGCAAGTATGGTGATATTCATGCCTGATAAAACCACGATGTGAAGCAGGCCGACGATTCTCATCTGCATGTAGAGATCCTTGGTGGTTTTTAATGAAACGCCGAATAAAATTCCGTTTAATAGGCTGGCGTGAGGCTCCGGTAAATACTGATTGATCAATGAGGTGAAGACTTCAGGGGTAGGCATCTAATCAATCGAAATAAGATCTTTTATCTTGTCAAAGGTTGCCTTTCCCACTACATTTTTTTCAAGAAGTTCTTCGGTTGACGTATACGGTCTGTTTGAACTGATTTTTTCAGCAGTAACTTTTCCTACTGCAGGAAGTTCTTCAAGCTCGGAGGCGGATGCATTATTGATACTTATAAGCGACTTGGAAGATTCGGTTTGATTGTCAACAACTGGATTTTCAGAATAAAGGTTACTTAATACTTCCCATTGAGAGGGAATATAAATTTTTTGTTGATCGGATAATACTCCAGCCTGGTTAAAATTACGGAAGAAAAATAATAAATCTGCTTGTTCGGAAAGTCCGCCGCTGATCTTTACCGCATCAACGACCCTTGCATTTTGGGACAGTTGATAAACTCCGGGATTAGCCACAGCACCTTCAACGTCAACCACGATAGAAGGAGTTTGAGGCCTGGTTTTTTCTAATGTTATTTTGGGTTTGATCTCTTCCTGTCTTTGGTCCGAGAGAAAAAGCCCCAAAGAAATACAGGTTATAACAAAGGCAAGCCCTATCAAAACGGCCTCGATTTTATAATTTTTGACCAGATCAATCAGCGATCTTACGTTTTCCATACAAAATGAAACAATACAAAGTATCGGATCTTCCCGCAACGGAGTATAGGCAACAACCTATATTTTGCGCTCACTCAATCTATGCTATAGTGAAAGTATGCCCAAAGAGCTTTCACACGGTGTGATACTTGTCATCGTGGTTGCCCTGGCTTTCTTATTTCCTCAAAGCGCTTTGTCACAATACGATCTGCAGATTTACGCCCTTCTTTTCATCACCCTTTTCATCGGAAAACGCTTTTTAGCAGCGGGAAAACTTCTTGACTCGGTGATATTTACATTTGTAATACTTTCTTTGATCAACTCGACCGGTGGTCCGCTTTCTCCATACTTTTTTCTTGCGTATTTTTTACTTTTTTCCATTTCATTATTACTTGAGCCCGTTGTATCAATCCCTTTGACTATCGCTACCGTTACGTTCTTTGTGATTTTCTTTCCGGAAAGATCAGGGCTTCAGGGTATGCTGCCGATTTTTTCACTCGCATTTCTCATGCCGTTTTCCTTATTTATGGGAAGAGAGTACGAGAGGAACATGGTCTTGAAGAATAAAAATGCAGCCCTTCAGAAGGATACATTTCTTTTCTTATCTCTTATGGTGAAAAATCATATCAAAACGATTAAAAAGGCTGTGGAAAACTTCATGGGCGATCACGACCTTCATGAGATACAAAAAGCAACAACCGAGATGGAAAAACTTATTGAAAAGTTTGAAAAGGATGAAAATGTCAAGGAAAAGGAATAGGTCGGCAGGCCGGGCCCTATTAATCTTCATGCTGTTTGTTTTGGCTTTTATTGTGCTTCCAGCGCATGCCGGGAACTATGAATCAGAGCGCTTTAGAATTCAGTATGGGGCAGTTAATATAGGAGGGGAGAACCAGGTCTCATCCGGGGGATACAATCTCTCGGTGTCCCTGGGTCAAAACGCAGCCGGGGAGTTCCAGTCAAACGGATATGTGGTCAAGGCAGGGTTTCAGTATCTGCACTCGATCATTCCGTTTCGCTTTACGATATCCAATACCAATATGAATTTTGGGACGATTGTGCCCCAGGTTCCTGCTACACAGCAGACAGTACTGACGGTATCTTTTGGTGGAGCTGGGGCATATCAGGTGACTGCGCAGGAGGAAACTCCTCTAAAAACTCTGGCAGCCGTAACCATACCGGATACTGCCTGTGACAACGAGTCGGATCCCTGTACCGAGACCAGCTCAAAACCGTGGAGAAATGCCGCAGCATACGGATTCGGATACAACATGTCCGGTGAAGATATTCCCCCGGACTTCTCGGACTCAGGTTTTTACCGTCCTTTTCCGGATCTTTTCTCAAAAGAGAGTCCGGAGACAGTTATGACAAGCACGAATGTAGGGAAAAACAAGCAGTCTACCGTAACATTTAAGGTCAATGTTTCACCGATCCAGGCAGCAGGGAGTTATCAAAGCATCGTCAAGTTTGTGGCGACACCAAGTTACTAACGAAGAATGAAAAGAATACTGTCGAGCATATTAGCGATTTGTTTCTGCTTGTTTGCAGTTTCATCGGTTACTGCACAGCAGCTTTCACTTTCGATTACTCCACCACTTCTTGAGCTGAGCATTAAACCGGGAAAATCTGTACTGATCGCATATACGGTCGGGAATTATGGAGATCCTGCAGCGCTGCGGGCTAAGGTTTTACCGTTTCGGGCAAAAGACAATCATGGAAACATAGTCATCGAGAATGAATTCTCCGGACCGGTACGCTTTTCACTGGATAATGCAGACATCCAGATGGAGCAGCCGTTTTTCGCAAAATCCAGAGAGAAGAAACAGCTTCTTTTGAGAATCCGCATACCGGAGGGAGCACCGGACGGAGATTATTACTACTCATTTCTGGTGGAATCCCAGCCTGCACCCGGCACAGAAGGTGTGTCTTCATCCCAAGCTCAAGGAACAATCGGATCAAATATCTTGGTAACTGTTACAGGTTCCGGGCGCATTGACATCAAGGGCAAGGTCAGCCGCTTTGAGGCATTGAAAGGCTTTTCGCTCAATCTCTTCGGGAAAAAAATTAAAGTATTTGACAGCACAGATAAAATACCCGTGGTATTGGAAGTGGCAAATGATGGGAAGAACATGATAAAGCCTGAAGGTGACATTGTCTTAAAAGGAAATTTTGATGAGCAGGCGAAATACGAGCTGCTATCCCAAAACATACTTGCAGGATCCTCGAGAATATTGAGCGCTACGCCTTCTGCAGAACTTAGGAGACCCCTAAAAGAACCGGTTTCGCTGGTGCTTTCCGGATTTTTCTTAGGCAGATACCAGCTGTCGACAAACATAAGTTTTGGTGAAGGTACACCGAATATTTATTCCCAGACATCATTCATCGCTCTTCCGATAAAATTCATCGCAGGCTTTATTGTCGCGATATTCCTTACTACCTACATCGTCAAAAAACTAAAGAAATAAGACAGTCTTTCTGTTACAATAAATGTCCATGGCAGAATCAAAGACCATAAAGCCCGGTTTTTACGGAGATATCATCGATGAGATGAAGAAGGTGACCTGGCCGTCACGTCAGACCACAATCCGGTTGACGATAGTCGTCATCGGAATCTCCTTGATTATCGGACTCTATATCGGTATAATAGATATTCTACTTACTAAAGTGCTTGAACTATTGACCCGCGCGCGCTAAAGGTAGGTACTTATATGGACACAAATACACCACCCGAGGATGTAAAACAGGAGGAGAAAACTCCCGAACAGACCGAGGAAAAAAAGGAAGTAACAGAGGCCGTTGTTAAACAACCGGTTGTTGAGCCAGTTGCTAAATCCCCTGACCCCGCTCAGGAGAAACCAGCAGAAAATACAGAAGTACCTGCTGTTGAATCGGCACCCGAAGGAGAATCTCAAGAGACTCCTGAGGAAGCGCCGGCAGTTGCGGTATCCGGCGAAGCACTTTCAACCACTACTGATCCCAATGCCAAATGGTACGTAATCCACGTTAAGACAGGGTACGAGGCAAGGGTGAAGAAAGCCTTGCAGCAGCGTATCGTAAGTCTTGCGGTAGAGGATAGAATCTTCGACATCATTATTCCGATGCGCGAAATCGTCGCAGTAAAAAAAGGAAAAAAATCAAAAATCCAGGAAAAAGTCTTCCCGGGATACGTATTGATTAAGATGATATTGGATGATGATTCCTGGTTGGTGGTCCGTACGACAGAAGGCGTCACCGGATTTGTGGGCGCAGGACTAAAGCCAACACCGATCTCCGAAAAAGAAGTACAGGCAATCATCAAGTTTGTCCAACAGGAACAGCCGAAGTTCAAGACAAAGTTTTCTGTCGGAGAGGCAGTCAAGATTGTCGAAGGACCGTTTTCAGACTTTCTGGGTACTATCGAAGCAATTGACGACGAACGTGGAAAAGTAAGAGTCCTCATCTCAATCTTTGACCGTGAAACTCCGGTGGAACTAGACTTTTTACAGGTAGCAAAACTCTAACATGGCAAAAAAAGTAAAGACAGTATTAAAACTCAATCTTCCTGCAGGTGAGGCAACTCCGGCCCCTCCGGTCGGTCCGGTACTGGGTCAACACGGCGTCCCGATCATGGAATTTATCAAAGAATACAATGCAAAGACAGCCAAATTAAAAGGAAAAGTTATCCCGGCAGTGGTTACTGTATACGAGGATAGAACATTTTCATTCATAACCAAGCTCCCACCGGTTGCTGCCATGATTAAGCAACACGTCGGTCTTCAAAAAGGGTCGGGAACTCCAAATACAGAAAAAGTAGGCAAACTGACAAACTCACAGATCGAGGAAATTGCAAAAGAAAAGCTTGCGGATTTAAATACATCTGATCTGGCTGCTGCGATGAACGTAGTACGTGGGACTGCGCGCTCAATGGGAGTTGATACAGAAAAATAATATGGGAAAAGTAAGAACACGCATCATCGGTCTTGAAGATGTCGAAAAAAAACAAAAGAAAGATCAAAAGAAGAGGCTTTATGAAAAGAAGTCTGCTTTTTCTAAGAGCTCAAAGGAAGAGAAGAGCGCTGAAGAAAAAGTAGACCTAAAACAAGCTCACGACGACGAAGCCATAAAGGCAGACGAACAGATAAAAGAGCAGAAAAAAGTAAAAAAGGTAGTCAAAAAAGCCAAGGAGCGGCCTCGTGGAAAAGGCTATCAGAAGGCTAAGAAACTCACTGAAGCCGACAAAAAGTATACACTTGCAGAGAGTCTTGGACTTCTAAAAAAAATGAAGTACACAAAATTTGACGAGTCGGTTGAACTTCATCTTAATCTTACTAAAAAAGGTCTGCGCGGAGAGGTTTCATTACCTCATTCGATCGGAAAAGAAACAAGAGCGGCCATTGTCAACCAAAAAGTCCTGGATGATATTGAAAACGGCATAATTGAATTCGACGTGCTGATCTCCGAGCCCTCATTCATGCCAAAACTTGCTAAACACGCAAAGATTTTGGGACCAAGAGGACTTATGCCTTCACCCAAAACCGGAACTATTTCCGACAAACCCCAGGAAGTACTTAAGAAATACACAGGCGGATTCATCAAATGGAAGTCAGAGACAGAAGCGCCGCTTCTTCACCAGATGGTGGGTAAGATTTCTCACGATGATAAGCAGGTCACGGCAAACATTCAGGCCCTTATAAACGCAGTGGGCAAAGAGCAGATCGAAAACATCTTCATCAAGACCACCATGAGCCCCTCCCTCAAACTCGACATAGATAAGCTCTAAACGCTTTGGTATCATGTAATCATGACGCAGACCGCTCCAATGAGCTTTTGGGACTATCTTCCACAAGAGCAGAAAGACCTGATCGAAGAAGGAAAATACCTGAGAGACGATATCATCAAAGACCATTCCTACCAGTTTAAAGACTACTCATTTCTGGTTTTTCCTTTTGCAAAAGCTTACGAAGGATTCTTAAAACAGCTTTTCAAAGATGCCGGGCTAATCTCGCACCTTGATTATATATCCGACCATCTGAGATTGGGCAAATTACTTTCCCCAAATTTGATGGGACGTTTAAGAGACCGGTCCTTGTTTAAAAAGATCACAGAAAGATCCTCGCGTGACCTCGCAAACAGGATCTGGGAGACCTGGAAGATCGGAAGGAATCAAACCTTTCACTACTTTCCCCATAACTTCAAAGCACTTAGTTTCAACGAAGCAGGATTCATCATAAAAGAGATACTGACGACCATGGAAGAGGCTTATCAAGCGCTTAAAAAACAATGAAGGTTTATTTCGTCCGACATGGCGAGAGTGAACAAAATAAGTTGAGAGTTCACCAATCAGGAGAGACGTCGTTGACGGCAACAGGACTAAAACAAACAAGGGCATTGGCTAACCGCTTCAAAAAAATATCCATAGACCATATTATCGCAAGCGACTATACAAGAGCCCGTCAGACCGGGGAGGAACTAGCTAAAACAACAAGAAAAAAGATCATGTTTACGACGCTTTTAAGGGAGCGGAAACGGCCAAGCGAACTCATAGGAATTCCATATATTCATAAAGAATCTTCAAAGATTTACAGCATTCTTTTTAAAAACCGAAACGATAAATCGTATCATTTTTCTGATGAGGAGAATTTTTTTGATACTGTTAAACGGGCAAAGCAGTTCATAGCGCTGTTGGAGTCTATGCATCATAAAAATATCGCTGTGGTATCACATGGAGCCTTTATCAAGTTTATTTTGGCAGTTATGATATACGGAGATGATCTTACGCCGGATATTTACGACCCCTTTTATGTGGTTCTTATATCGAGAAATACAGGTATTACCGTATGCGAGAAACATGAGGATGAGTTTACGGAGGATCACGGCACAATTGCACATAGGTGGCATATAATTACATGGAACGATCACGCACACCTGGGATAATATGAAAAAAGAAAGTACAGAATCGATAATTATCACACAATTACTTCCCATCTCGCTCACCGTCGTAATTTTTATCTTTCTTACAGCTGTTACTTATGCAGCAATCTATATTCTCAATCGGTTCATTGGTACAGGAGGAGAGGATATCCTGACTAAAGTTCAACTAAGTGACGTACTGGTGGGAATGACGATTTACCTTAAGACCTCTGTGGACTTTGGGATTCTTATTGGGAACCTGATGACAAGATATAACCACTGGCGGGACAGGATTGCCATAGAGATCGGCACAGCCCTTGGCAACGGGCTGGGGACAATCATCATTTTGAGTATCTGGGATTACTTCAGGACAGTAAAATGGCTTCTCGTTGCCATGATTGTTTTGGCATCATTGGTGCTTTTTAAACTTGCAGAAGAAGGATTAGGACATGTAAGAGAACGAACGATTTCCCAAGGGCTTGAAAATCTGGTCAAACCTTTTGAGAAGTTTATCACGTCGGTAAACAAGTATCTGTCCCCGGTTCTTAACAAAATCGTTCCGCATATCAGCATGAGACCAAAACCAAACCTTACCTTTTGGGGTCTCTTCAGCATCGCTTTCACCATCCCATTCATTCTCGGACTTGATGATTTTGCAGGATATGTTCCTCTATTTAGCATCGTGAATGTATTTGGGTTTGCAGTCGGTGTCTATCTGGGACACATGATCTTGAACATGGCGCTTTTTATCTCCCCAAAGAAGACGGTCGAAGTTGTTAAGAATCCATATATCTCATTTGCAGGGAGCGTCGCATTCGTAGGCATTGCACTCTGGGGTCTTTTTGAGGCCTTTAAACTGGCTGTACTGCACTAAAATGATGCGTTTGGTCGTTGACAATAGTGTAGTGTCAAATCATACTGATAGATATGGATTCTGAAGTAAAAGGACAGGCCGTTCAGGATCATTCATCCGGTCTTTCCAACAGAAAAACTCAGCTAATAATTACCGGGGCACTGGTACTTCTTATCGTTCTTATAACCGCAACGGTTTTAATCTCAGGAATTGGATCTTCTGAAAAAAAATCTCCTAAAAAAACACAGGGTTCCACATCTATCCCAAACTCTCTTTCGCGGACACTCTCTCCACAAGAAGAAGAGATCGTCAGGTCATTTCCGGCAGTGTCGGTTTCATCATGGAAGGTTCCCAGCAAATTGGTAAAACCCGCTCCGCCAACCGCGTCTGTTCACGCTCTGAAACAAAATTACACACGGGCAGATTTTACTCCTCTTGCTTCAAAATTCATAAAAAATCCGACAATAGCAGAAGATGCCACAAGCTTTACGGCGACCACAGGTCCCGGCAGCAACTCTATCTTATATTTTGTCAAAAACACCGCTACATTCTTATATAAATCCAAAGAAGGACTGCCTCTTACCAACTCTACCAGAGAAATAGAAAAACTTAATACATTTGTACGCTCGATCTATCCTGACGAGACGCTTCAGGTAATCTCCAGATATGAGAGAAAGGATGCAAAGGGTGTAGTTTATTACGAGGCGCACCGTGACTGGGATAAGGTTGGGCTGCCGATTTACAGCTTCTACGGCTTTATGAACCTTCCGGAAAAAGAGGCGTTCGGCACAATTTCTCTTACCAAACAGCAGACCAATCTCCCCAACGATCCCAACATCATCCGTGTGGCAAACGGCGGATACAACGGGAAGATCCGGGCTGATGATTTCAATACAATGACAATAGGGGTAAGTAATAATAAGGTCGTAAGCGTCATCTCAAATATCCGGCCACGTGTCAGGACCGAATCCAGCACCTCACCTCTTATAACCTACGCAAGCGCCGTCCAGAAACTACAACGGGGCGAATACGAAAAGATCCTAACTGTTCCGTCTGGACAAGGAACGGTTGATCTGGACAAATTTTATCCTCAAAATAAAGCGGAGCTAAAGGATGTAACTATTAGCGAGGCACAGCTTGCGTATCTGGAAAATCCGCCCACTGTGGTGCAGGAAAAGCTAATTCCTTACTACGTTTTTCGGGGAGCCGGAACCATGACAAGCGGTTACCGTGTAAATCTTTTTGCAGCAGTTCCAGCGACCAATAAACAGGTACTAGGAGCATCTACCGAGAGGATACTCGCGCAGGCACAACCTACCAATGTTCCTTTACAAATGGGAACAATAAAATTTATCTCACCAACGGTTCCAGTACCGACCGTATTTCCAACCTGTCCCAATACCGCTCCGCAATCATATACTGCTGTCCAAACAGGCAAGGAAGGAGTGATAGTAGGGCAGAATGGAGGTTCTTTTTACAATATCGCAGGATTGCCGGCAACACAGAGCGCAACTTTAATCCCGACATTTAATCCTCTCGATCCCACAGCCTTTTTAAACTGCATAGACTTAAGTAAAATCGACTACAGCAAAATAAACTTTGTAGGTTCAGGAATGTTTGGAGGATGGCTTTCACAATCTCCGACGCTGTTTGTTTATTCCAATCAATCAAAAAATCTTGAGATCTCATTACCACAAAATGTTACGTATTCAGATCCGGGATTAAACACTGACCGTTGGAATATTTCAGTTGATGCAGACGGAATTACTGCAAACAATGCAGTACGCCCGTATCTCTATTACGAATATAAAGATGCCACATTCAACAAGCCGTTAAAGGGTTGGTTAATAAGTAAAGGGAAGGTTAACGAACTGGTCGATCAAATAGCCGCGAAGCTTGCGCTGACTGTTGTCGAAAAAGAAAGGCTTTCATATGAAATCAACTTTGCTTCACACAATGTTAACGCGGAGGAACTATTCGTCGGTCTTATTCCTCAGAAGGAAATAGAGAATAAACTTCCGTTAAAGATAGATCAAAAGCCTGATACAGTTTACCGCTACCACTTCTTTGTTTCAGATGAGAAATCAAACAAATTTATTGAACCGGACCTCAAACCGATAGAAAGAAAGCCCTTCATGCTCCTGGAACTGGGAGCTTCTTCCGCAAAGTAATTATAAGCTGTGGACAGCTTTTACGATGGCATCGGAGTCTATACCTTCGAAGGTTCGGAGTTCTTCAGGGGTACCGGAGCGGGGGATTTTTCCCACACAAAGGTGGACATATTTTTCAAACGGTACATTTTGATCGGCAAGCGTTGACAAAACTGTGTCGCCGAGTCCGTTATAGGCATAGTGGTCTTCAACTACGATAATTTTCTTGGCTTTTTTGGTAAGACGGGCTACTGTTTCTCCGTCCATTGGTTTAATAGAGTAGAGATCAACTACGGCAACCGCCACATCATCCTTTGAAAGTTGCTTTTGTGCAGTTATCGCCTCATGGACGGTTATTCCCATGGCAAAAATCACTGCAACATCTTTGTCCGATTCAACTATTACCTTTGATCCTCCTATTGGAAAAGTCTCGTCTCCCTTATAAATGACAGGTGTTGCGCCCCTCATGGTCCGAAGATATGCCAGTCCGTCTATCGTCATCATTTCTTCGACCAACTTTGAGGTTGAAACAGCATCACAGGGGACAAGCACCGTATTTTTCGGAACCACGAGCATCATTGCCAGGTCTTCAAGCGCCATCTGAGAAGGCCCGTCCTGTCCAATCGAAACGCCGGAGTGTGAACCGACAAGCTTAAGATTTGCCTCAGAATACCGGGCCATGCGGATCTGATCAAAAGCTCTTGTCATAAAAGCAGCAAACGTTGAGGCAAAGGGATTGAAGCCAACCTTTGAAAGTCCGACTGCTACAGAAATCATGTTCTGCTCGGCGATAAACATCTCAAAATATCTTTCGGGAAAGACAGCTCTAAACTTCTCAGAAAGCGTAGAATTGGAGGTCTCTCCGTCTAAAACTACAAGGTTTGGATTGTTTTGGCCTACCAGCGTAATTTTGTCTCCATAAGCCTCTCTGGTTGAGACCTCCTGTCCAAGTTCATAGGATTTTTTTTCAGGCTTTGCGTTAGCTCTTTTTTGTTTAACCGGCTGATGCCCTTCAGGCTTCTGAATCTCTGCGGTTAGCTCAAGATTTATCTCTCCCAGTTCCTTAAGTGCCTCTTCAAGTTTATCTTTCGGCACTGCTTTTCCATGCCAGTTTTCCTGATCCGCAAGAAACGATACTCCCTTACCCTTTACGGTCTTTGCGATGATCATGGTGGGCCTTTCGTTATTAAAAGAAAGAGCTTTCTGATAGGCTCCGTCAATCCTACTAATATCATGTCCATCCTCGATTACAATGGTATTCCACCCAAAAGACGAGACCCGTTTTTCATATGTTTGGAGGTCCCAGGCCAACATAGTTTCTCTGCTTTGTCCAAGTCTGTTGACATCAAGGATTCCGACAAGGTTTTGCAGTTTATAAAACGACCCAAGTTGAAGAGCTTCATAGATCTGACCTTCTGAAAACTCGCTGTCTCCCAAAAGCACAAACACATTGGAAGGATTATGAAATTTCTGCCTCAATCCGAGCGCCATACCAAGACCGACAGACAGTCCCTGACCCAGAGATCCGGTAGCAACATCCGCATAGGGAAATTCAGGAGTCGGATGTCCCTGCAGATGAGAGTTGAATTTCCGCAAACTTAAAAGATCTTCCCGTGTTACTACTCCGGCTGCCTGATAGAGAGAGTATAGGAGTGGTGATGCGTGCCCTTTTGACAGGATAAACCGGTCATTTTCCAAAGATTTAGGATTTGAAATGTCTTGCCGGAAATATCCTGCAAAAAAAAGCACTGCAGCAAGTTCAACTGCAGACATAGCAGATGTAGCATGTCCTGATCCTGCCTCTGTAGTCGAAGTGATGATATCATATCGGATTAATTTACAGATCTCTTGCAGATCGTTGACAGAATTCATACGTAAAAATTATATATAATGAACATGCAAACGGAACAAGCAATATTTATGGCAGACCTAATAGGAGAGCTACCAAAACCAGATGTTCCAAAGGATCCGCCCCGCTTCAGAGTCGTCACTCCTATAAAAGCAGATCTACCGAAGGAATTTAGAACCTTAGGGCAGAGTGAAAATCTAAGCCCTGATGGCATGGATACGATATACCGGGAAAATGCCATCTCTTTACATGAAATCGTTGAGGGGATTAAACGACCTATTTATACAAAAATAAAAGAGCCGACAGAAAGTGACAAGAACTCAACTCCACTTCCAGGAGAATGGATCTGTGTCAGCGGATACCTGCATGATTTGCAAAAAGTCGTAGATAAATTCGGTCCAGACGTAGGAACCATCTACAGACAATGGGGAGCAAAGGCTATTGGAAATAGAATTGATCAAGGAATTGTGGGAGATGAAGGCGGCAAATATAGAATAAAGCGCATAGTGCCAATCTGGCCCGAACGAAGAGATGATGAGTGCGAAATGTGGCTTTTCGGAATAACAAAGGAGGATATAGAAGGAATAAAAGCAAACTTCCTCAAACCTATGGAGCAAAAAATGGAACTATCGCAGGGAGAAGATGGAGAAATGAAGAAGGCAGAGACCTATTTTGAGGCTTCTATCGGAGTTATTTCCTCGCAAGACAAGGATCCCGAGATTCAGGCTATTTTCAAAGAGACAGAAGAAACGTTGAAACGTGGAGATCACCCAGACTCACCAAGATTACTTGCACAGGTGCGCAGAAGAATGTTGTTAAACCGATTAATATGGGAAGAAGAGGTTGACGGGCGGGGTCTGTTTCATACTCCTATAGCAGCAGAGCAAAGAAAACGCATACGGGAAATCTTAGAAGAAGATAAAGATATTAAGATCAGTCTTTCGGAAGCAAAAGATCAGGTAAATCAGAAGACGATCCTAGATATGGCTCTTGGTGCACACCACGGCGAAAGAGAAAAAAGAAAAGTAGCAGAAGAAGAAGCGAGAATTGACCACCTCACAGGACTGTCAAACAGACGAGCATTCGAAGAGAGGTTAAACGAGGAGTGGGAGCTGGTAATCAAGCGTTTTGGAGGATCTTTGACAATGCTTGAGATCGATATCGATCATTTCAAAGATATAAACGACAAGCATGGACATGATGTCGGAGACGAAGTGCTTAAGCGCGTTGCCAATGCAATAAAGGAAAGCGTGCGAGAGGCAGATTTTGTGGCGCGTATCGGAGGAGAAGAGTTCGGAGTATTGATGCCCGGACTTAATCAGGTCGGAGAACAAGAGAAAAAGGAACTTATTGAAAGAGTACGTAAGGCGGTTGAGGAAAGTAAAGACTATCCTGAAGGAGCGAGTCCGACAGTCAGTATTGGAGCCGCAACATATCCAAACGGGAAGATAAAAGACCCTGAAGCATTAAAAAAAGGCGCAGACACCGCTTTATATAAGGCAAAAGAAGAAGGGAGAAACAAAGTAGTAGAGTTTGAAGATCTTAATCCTCAAGGGTAGAGGTGTCGCCTAAGGGTTGACCAAGTTCCTTAGCCTTCAGTACTCTTCTCATAATCTTTCCGGAGCGAGTCTTGGGAAGCGCTGTCACAAACTCGATTTCATCAGGTGTCGCAATTGGTCCGATAAGTTTTCTGACGAGCTGTTTTAACTCAGTTTTAAGCTCATCTGTCGGCTGTTTTCCAACCTTTAAAATCACAAACGCCTTGATTGACTCACCTTTCACCTCGTGTGGTTTTCCGATAACAGCAGCCTCCGCAACAGAGGGATGTTCGACAAAAGCAGATTCCAGTTCTGCAGATCCGAATCGGTAGCCGGACACTTTCAGCACATCATCATTTCTTCCCAATATCCAGAAGTACCCGTCGGCATCCTTTTTGGCAAAATCACCGGTAAAATATGTTCCCGGAATCTTTCCCCAGTAAAGGTCCGTGTATTTTTTGGGATCTTTATATACGTCTTTGAGCATCGCAGGCCAGGGTTTTTTCAAGACAAGATACCCTTGTGTATTAACGGGTACAGAATTTCCTTTTTCATCCACTACATCAGCTTTGATACCAAAAAAGGGCTTACAAGCAGAACCCGGCTTAAGCGGCAACGAAGGAATAGGCGTGATAATATGCATACCCGTCTCGGTCTGCCACCAAGTGTCCATGATCGGACATTTTTCCTTACCTACTATTTTGTAATACCACTCCCAAGCTTCTGGATTAATCGGCTCTCCGACGGAGCCCAGGATTTTTAAAGAAGATAGATCGTATTTTTGGGGAATTTCGTCGCCGTATTTCATAAGCGCCCGGACGACGGTAGGGGCGGTATAGAATTTGGACACTTTATATTTTTCGATCAGAGACCACCACTTTCCGGCATCAGGATAATCAGGGGGTCCTTCATAAATCAGGTTTGTTACTCCGTTTATGAAAGGAGCGTAAACAATGTAGCTGTGTCCGGTGATCCAGCCCGGGTCGGCTGCACACCAGTAAACATCATCGGACTGAAGATTGAAGACATATTTTGAGGTGGCGTATGTTCCCACCATGTAGCCGCCATGAGCATGCAATACCCCCTTAGGTTTTCCGGTTGAGCCTGACGTGTAGAGTATAAACAGGGGATCATTAGAATCCATCATCTCTGTGGAGCATATCGAGTCCTGTTTTGAGACCAGATCTTCCCACCAGATATCTCTTCCTTCGGTGAACGCGACCGGATTCCCCGTACGCTTGACTACGACGACGGTCTTGACAAAAGACAGGTCTTTCACAGCATCATCAACCGTCTTTTTAGTTTCAACAAGCTTGTCGCGGAAGTGATAGCCGTCAGCGGTAATAGCGATCTTGCATTCAGCATCCTCAATGCGGCTTTTTAGGGCCTGTACAGAAAAGCCGGAGTAGACGACCGAGTGAACAGCTCCGATTTTTGCACATGCCAGCATGGAGATCGTCTGCTCGGGTATCCGCGGCATATAGATGCTAACGTGGTCTCCTTTTTTAACTCCAAGTGATTTTAATGCGTTTGCCGCACGGCTAACCTCCTCATTCAGCTGCTGGTAGGTGTACTGCTTTACCTTTCCGTCTTGTCCTTCCCAGATCAGAGCGAGCTGATTTTTCTTATCGGTCTTCTGCCACCGGTCGATCGCATTGGCAACGATGTTGGTATGTCCTCCGGCAAACCAATCGTAGTAAGGATGCTTTCCGACTAAGACTTTGTCCCACGGTTTATACCAAAAAAGTTCTTTGGCGATATTTTCCCAGAAGCCGTCAGGATGCTCCAAAGAATCACGGTAAAGCGATTCGTAGTCTTTGATGTAAGCGTTATTTACGACCTCGTCAGAAGGTTTTACCAGATCTGCCATCTTACTTTCATTATGAAGAAAAGCAGAAGAGAAATCAAACCTTAAACCGTTAAGATCTTCTTCTTGGATGATGTTTTACAAACCGTCCTGAGAACATTGCCATCCATTCAAAATCATTGACAAGATATCTTTCCAGTTCATATCCCTTTTGATGTTCCACCATTCGAAATGGTCCGCTACGCAGCATTCTTCCTGATCCATCCTTCGAGAACCCAAAACCGGCTTCATATACCGGTGAAAAACCGGGTATAGAAATTTGAAGATATAGATTTTTTAACCATTCGGCTATCTCTTCCCGCCTTTTACCCTTGGTGCGCGAGTGGGATACTACAGTTAAGTCCATTTTTGTGGTTGGAGGAGGGACATCTATGCCGCTTACCCGCTGTTTCTCTATAAAATCACTCTCTACAAAATCATAGAGATATGTCTCCATGGCATTGAAGCCGAATAATAATGAAATTCCCTGCTCTCTCAAAGCGTGCTGCGAAGAAAATCCATGTAGACCTGTTATTTCACGCGCTTGAGTTACCATTGGATCAAAAACAAAAAAATCTTGATCAATCTTGAGTTTTTCTTGTGACCTTCTCAGGCCTTCCGGCACGGCGATTCCCATAACTGATTATAGCATACCAGTAGGCTAACTCAACGTGTTACTTGATAGGATTGAACCTGGGTGAGCAGGTTTCGGGCGTAGGGATTTTTTTCAAAATGATCGCGGATAGGTGAGAGAATTTCATTTAATTTATTGGCTACAGATTGCTTTAAATCCTGGGGATGGATCTCTTTTTTCTTGTATGCTTTTTCCAGATCTTCGTAGGACTCAAAGACTACGTCACCGCCGAATTTTTCCTGTCTCTCGATGGTGAATTTTTCAAACAGCTCGAAGATAATATATTTGCAGTATTCCAGGACCGGATTTTCGTTAATATCTCCTTCTGGACACCATGCTTTTTCCAGTTTTCGGTCTATATCCTCTCTGGTATCGGTCATAAAGATTGCAGAATCCGGATTGGATTTTGACATCTTAAGCTCGATGGTTCTTTTGACCTTATCCTTGGTTTCTATCGATGGTTTGGAAAGTCCCAACAGCATATGATGGCTTATGATCACCGGCTTCCAAAAACCAAGTTGGTTGCCGATTTCACGCGCTAAGACATTAACTTTCCGCTGATCCATACCCAGCTGCGTGATCTTTGCGCCAAGTGTAAAGATATCAGCGGTCTGCATGGCAGGATAAATCAACTGGGCAGCTGTTAACTCATCCTTTTCACCGCGTCCCATGATCTCTGCAGTACGGACAAAGCGGTTTATGGAGTTGGTGCCGGCGATCTGCAGGACCAGTCTCCAGTAGTCGGAGTCTTTGATCAGATCAGAGGCCCAGATAAACTCGACATTATCCATATCAAGTCCACATGCCCTCCAGACCTCTATGAAATACTTCCCAACGGTTTGAATTTTGTCCAGATCGCCTTCCATCTTCTTATTTGCCATGGCATGCCAGTCAGCGACCAGCATCTTAAACTTCACTCCGGCCTTGGTCATCTTGTTTATGTTGATGGTACGGACTATTCCCTGGGCGATATGCATCTGGCCAGAAGGTTCAAAGCCGTCGTAGGCAATCAGTTTTTCTTCTGAATTCAGCAGTTCTTTAAGCTCTTTTTCAGTGACGATCTCCTCGCCAACTTCTTTTACAAGCTTGAGTTTTTCTTCCGTAGTCATAAGATGATTTATTATACAAACATTTTATAAACGGTTCGTTATAATTAAATCCATTATGAAAAAAAGAGTATTGTCGGGCATCAGAGCGACAGGAAAACTTCATCTTGGTAACTATCTCGGAGCCGTCAAGGGCATGCTTGAACTTCAGGATAGTCCGGAGTACGAGACGCTCTACATGGTGGCTGACGTTCACACGATAACAACCCCTTATAATGTCGATGAACTTCGAAAATACAGAAAAGAAGTAGTAATCGACTATCTTTCCTGTGGTCTGGATCCGGAAAAAAGCATTCTTTTCCTGCAGGCTGATGTGAATGAGCACCTTGAGTTGGCATTTTTGTTTTCCTCGGTTGCGACAATAGCACGTATGCAACATTTACCCACCTATAAAGACAAGGTGAAGCAGTATCCAAAGGATAATACGATGGCGCTTTTGAACTACCCGGTGCTTATGGCAGCTGACATCCTCATTTATAAGGCAGATCTGGTGCCGGTCGGTATCGATCAGGAACCGCATCTTGAGGTGGCGCGGGAGATTGCACGGAAAATGAACGAAAAGTATAAGACCGATTTTCCCGAGCCCAAGCGTTTCGAGACGAAAGGTCAGTACGTGCCGTCTTTAAAAGGAGAGGGCAAGATGTCCAAGTCTGTAGAAGGAAGTTATGTCAATCTTACCGACTCACAGGATGAGGTTTTGAAGAAGATTCGCTCAATGCCGACGTCATCAAAAGCCGGAGGAGAGATGAGTCCGGATGTGAAATCATTATTTGATCTGGCTAAATTATTTTTATCCAACATCTCTGATTTTGAGAAGAAATTTAAGGACGGATCCCTTCAGTTTTCGCAGATGAAAGACGAGTTGGCTGCAAAGATTTCAGAAGAACTGAAACCCCTGCAGGAAAAGCGGAAAGAGATCGAAAAGGACCAGGCTCACGTGGACAAAGTCATCAAAGAGGGCACTGAGAAGGCCCGCGCAATAGCTTCAGAAACCGTCCTAGAGGTAAAGCAAAAAATGGGATTAGGGTAATATGGGACCAGAGTATCGGATACTTGGTAGACACAGAATGCTGCAATTTACTCCGGATACTCCTGTTGATCGAAGGATACAGATTCTTGCAGAAGTTAGAGGAGCAGATGCCACAGCACTTCAAAAGACAATGGATAAACTAAACCTTTTTTTAAGAAAAGGAGCTGTACCGACCGACATCAAGACAAGGAATCTCGGCGCTTATTTCAAAGGCAAATTTAGAAAGGCAGGTGCTCCGGAAAGTCATGTCTCGGGATTAATGACTACAGCAATAAGTGAATTTATTGGACAAAAATATCCCAAAGCAAGTGCCGAGGAACGGGAGGAGATAAGAAAAGATATCGTAGTCCGGTTACAAAATCCAACCCCGCATTAACGACAATATGAAACCGCATTTTTACAACCTCCGCTCCCGCCTTGGCATGATAAATCTTCCCCACCGCATGAATGCACTAAACCTGGGGGTGGAATACGGAGGAGATGCGATTCTCACCAGAGATTTTCTTCAGCAGTTTCCTGATTCACCGGTCGATACCTTTGATTTTCCCCTTCCCGAAACCATTGATAAGACAAAATACTTTGATATCCAGGGAGAGTCTTTGGATCTTGCCCAAAAATTCATTACCAAGACCCTGAAGGATGATGAAGTCCAGGTGGTGGTAGGTGGAGACAACAGCGTTTCGTTTGCTGCTCTGGTTGCGATGATGAAGCATGCAGATGTCTCTCGGATGGGCTGTGTCCGCATTGATTCCCACCCTGATATGAACAGCATAGCCTCAACACCGAGCGGCAACTTCCATGGGATGTGGATGAGGCCGTTTGTGGATGGGTTTGAGAATCACACAGTCTCAAAATTAGTACCGGCAAAGCTTACCTTAAACCAGATTTTGTTTATCGGAAATATGGATATTAATCCCGGAGAGCGTCCGTTCTTCGGGGTAGGAAAGTCAAAGGTCGTATCTCCCACTGATCTGAAAAAAAACAAAAAGGAGTCGGTAGACCTTATGAAGCGCTTCGTACAGTACTTTGATTTTATCTATTTCGCAGTTGATATAGACGGATTTGATGAATCAATAGCCCCTGCCACAGGTATCCCGGCAAAAGAAGGAATATTGCTCGATGATATCGCGGAAATCTTTAGAGAGGTGAAAAAAAAGCGCTTCTCCGTAGATATGGTCGAGGTGAACCCGAAGAAAAACGGGGCTGAAAAAACAGTAAAACTTGCGCAGGATATTTTATTAAGACTGTTGCAATAAGCCAATTTAAAGTTGACAAGGACCAAGGTATTAGTATAATAAAAGTAGTTTATTATTTCTCCAAGGGATATTAGGAACTTCTCAAGGATCTATCAAAGTAAGTGACCACTTCGTTTTTACTGTACATGAAAGTAATTTTATCTTTTAATTGAGAGGGGGTGAATTGTTTAAGTGAGTAAGAAATTATACGTAGGAAATCTTCTTTACGAAGTTTCGGACGATGATCTGAAAGAGGCTTTCTCCCAACACGGAGCAGTCACCTCAGCTAGCGTTGTCCGCTATCATGATTCCGGCCGATCAAAAGGCTTTGGATTCGTGGAATTCGAGAACGAGGAGGACGCGAAAAAGGCACTCGACGCGCTTAACGGCCAGGATTTTAAAGGCAGAAAGCTCATCGTCAGTGAAGCACGTCCACCCCGTCCGAGAGAAGACGGTGGAAACCGTTTCTAAAAAGTTGTAAACAACTTTATATACATAAGCCCTGCCTTCATGGCGGGGTTTTGTATTTACATTCTTCTACGTTGCTCTAATGCGCTATCTCTTACTACTTCGACTGCATAGGCAAAAAGATCAAGATCTTCTTCGCTTGGCCGATCAAGACCCAACTCGGCTGCAAGGTTTTTTGCCTCCGTGTACGATTTTAGATCGTCAGTTATGCCAACAAATTCAGTAGCGGTGTGATACACCCTCATTCCGTGAAACGGAAACGAAAAGTCAAAGATTGTGAGATCTGCTTTTCCACCTTCCCGGCGATCTTTAGTAACAAAAAATCTAACGCTAGTGTATTTTTTTGCCATGAAAGGCTCACGAAGTTTTCCTTTCCATCCCCGGTCTCTTTCTATTACTTCAACCAAAACGTGGTGCAGGTTTGCAGAATCACCAAAAATGGCAGATCCGGCATCTTTATAAACGTCGTTCTTTTTAAGAAACGGCTCAACAAGCGGATGGAGCCAAGACCACATTGTCGTATAAGGATCTTCTTGTTTTGGCCGTCGGAACAGTCTTTCTCGCATGGAGCCTATTATACAACAAAAGTTTTTACCTGTATAATAAGTGAGTGAATAAATATACGCCAAAAGACATTGAGAAAAAATGGCAGGAGAAGTGGCATGATGACAAGATTTATGCCTTTGATCCTTCTGCGAAAAACAAGTTTTATACCCTTGTAGAGCTCCCCTACACCTCCGGAGATCTTCATGTGGGGCATTGGTTCAACTGGGCGACGCCGGATGCATATTCAAGGTTTAAAAAACTAAGAGGATTCAATGTCTTCTTTCCTCATGGGTATGACACCATCGGGCTTCCTGCTGAAAACGCTGCAATTCAACGCAAAATACACCCTAAGGACTGGACGATGAAGAATGTGGAGACCATGCAGGCCCAGTTTAAGACCATGGGGAGTATGATCGACCTGGACAACATCGTCATCACCTGTTCTGATGATTACTTTAAATGGAATCAATGGATCTTCATCAAGATGTTCGAGAGGGGAATAGCCTATCGTGGTAAGGCATTATCCAACTGGTGTCCCAAGGACAAGACGGTACTTGCTGACGAGCACGTAGAGGATGGAAAGTGTTGGAGATGTGGTTCGGTAGTAGAAAAAAAAGAGGTAGAGCAATGGTTTTTGAAGATTACCAAGTATGCAGACCGGCTTATATGGCCTGAAAAACCATCTGTCGACTGGCCTGTGGAAGTACGGGTGGGGCAGAACCAATGGATCGGAAAAAGCGAAGGAATGCTTTTGGATTTTGAAGGCATAGAAGTGTTTACAACCAGACCTGATACCACAGATGGTGCGACATTTATCGTTCTAGCACCCGAGCACCCTAAGGTAAAAGAGCTTACTACAGCAGGCCAAAAGAACACTGTGGAGGAATATGTCCAAAAGGCAAGCACAAAAAGCGAACTTCAAAGAAAAGAAAATAAAGATAAGACAGGAGTATCTACAGGAGCCGAAGTTTTGAACCCTGTAAGCGGTAAAAAGATTCCTGTCTGGGTGGCAGACTACGTCTTATATGGGTACGGAACCGGTGCCATCATGGCAGTACCTGCAGCTGACGAGCGCGACAAGGAGTTTGCTGAAAAGTTTGGACTACCTATCGAGAAAACCTCGTTTAAGGCTAAACCTAAGGGTAAGAAACAGGTTAATTATCACATCCGTGATTGGTCTATCTCCCGCCAGAGATACTGGGGGACACCGGTGCCGATGATCCACTGTGAGAAATGCGGCATAGTTCCGGTACCTGAAAAGGATCTCCCGGTGACGCTCCCCTATGAGGTCGATTTCACGCCAAAAGGAAAACCGCCTCTGGCATCAAATGACGAATGGTTAAGGGTTAAGTGTCCGAAATGTGGAGGAAATGCGCAGCGGGATCCGGAAACCCTTGACACATTTTTCGATTCAGCATGGTATTACTACCGGTATGTTTCTACGGACTATGACAAGGCTCCATTCGTTAAAGATCGGGTGAAGAAAATGATGCCGGTGGATATTTATTTCGGTGGCGCCGAGCATACGCTGGGACATACATTATACGCTCGGTTCTTTACTAAATTTTTTAAGGACATAGGTCTGGTCTCATTTGATGAATTTGCACTGAAGCGAGTCCAACACGGGATTGTTTTAGGACCAGATGGAAACAAGATGAGCAAATCAAAGGGAAATGTAATCAATCCGGATGATGTCGTAAAAGAGTACGGAGCTGATACCGTACGCTTATATCTTAATTTCATGATGCCGTATGAAGGCACAGCGCCCTGGTCGACCGAGGCGATCTCCGGTATGTTCCGCTTTTTACAGCGGATCTGGAAGTTGCAGGAAAAGCTTTCAAAACAGGCTAAAACAGATGATGAATCCAAGGCGAGGATGAGCAAAGTCGTAAGAAACATCACAAGAGATATGGAGCAGATCAAGAACAACACCTCGATCGCATTTATCATGGATTGGCTGAATTTCCTGTCTCAAAAAAAAGAAATCTCCAAAGAAGAATACAAAACCTTATTGATTTTACTGGCTCCGTTTGCGCCCCATATCGCCGAAGAACTTTGGCAGATCATCGGAGAAAAATATTCGGTGCATCAGCAAAAATGGCCGAGCGTCGATGAAAAAGCATTACAAAAACAGAAAGTAAACATACCCGTACAGGTAAACGGAAAGTTACGGGCGGTATTAAATCTGTCTGCAGATAATCTTAAAAAAGATACGGTCGTAAAACTTGCACTTGAAAATGAAGCTGTTCAAAAACATTTATCAGGAGCTAAGCCGGAGCCTATCTACGTAGAAGGAAAGGTGCTGAACTTAGTCATAAAGTCATCTTCAAAGTAAAATAAATTTCTCTAACGGACGTGAATATTTGGTTTCTGGCATTCGCAATAAATATAATCTTCTTCTTTCTTGCTTGGTTGGGATTGTCTATTTACTTCCGTTACATGGCACCCAAGAAAATTTTTGAGACCGGAAAAAGCAATATCAAGCTTCATATAAAACACATCCATGATGTAGTCAAAAATAAGTCGGGAAACAAGATAGACATCGTAACACTGCCTAAAAAAAACTCAAATGAAGTCATCCTATATCTGCATAGCTCGTATGGCAGGCTGACAAATATTCTTACTGTAGCAAGAAGATTCGCCACTGTGGTTTCACCGGCATTTCCCGGATACGCAGAGTCAGAAGGGAAACCAAGTACAAGAAGGATATATGAGACAGTCGACAGAACGATGGAGTATTTACACGACAAAGGCTACAGAGACGATCAGATTGTCGTATTGGGCCATTCGATGGGCGGAGCTGCTGCAGTGTATGCAGCTGTAAGATACCCAAATCTTAAAAAAGTCGTGCTGGTTAACACCTTTTACAGTATCCAGAAACTGTGCAACGAAGTACGTTACGGCTTTTGTTTATTCACCTATGACATTCTCAACAGTGGCTTGATCGCACCTTTTGCCAAAGCAAAAATCCGCCAGTTTCATACAAAGTCCGACAAAGTTGTACCGTTTGAACACGGACAGAAACTGTTTGAAAAGCTTGGGTCGACCGATAAAAAATTCTTCGAACACAGTGGTACTCACCGCTTCTTCAACGTCACAAACGTCCTAACGCAAGAATGATAAAATCTTGATATGAAATACGTGGCTTTATTGCGGGGGATTAATGTAGGTGGGAACAGCATCATCAAGATGGTTGATCTTAAAGCGGCTTTTGAAAAGGCAGGATTTAAGAATGTAGCGACATTTATACAAAGCGGCAACGTAGTCTTCGAATCAACAAGCGGAAACGCAGGATCGATTACTAAAAAACTTGAAAACAGCCTGTCAAAGCGGTTTAAACTAAATCTACGGCTGATCGTACGATCTCACGACCAACTGAAAAATATACTGAAAAAAGTTCCTAAAACATGGATTAAAGGTGAAGATCTACGTCGCTATATCGCCTTTATTAAAGAAACTGTAACTACAAAAGACGTATTAAAGGAAGTCGAGCTAAATGAAGGTATAGATTTCGTCCATCCGGGGCAGGGTGTAGTTTATATGTCCACTAAAATGAGCGGTCTTACGAAAAGCAGGTTTACCAAACTCGCTGCTAAGAAGATTTATAAAGATATTACAATACGTAACTACAACACTACGCAGAAAATCCTCGCCCTCATGGAGAAATAGCCTCAATCTTATGCTAGAATAGGGTTACTTGCCCGGTCGTCTAATGGTAGGACAGCAGATTCTGGATCTGCTTATCGGGGTTCGAATCCCTGCTGGGCAGCCAACATGAAAGACGTTTCGATAGAGTACGCGCACATCTACACAAACAATAAAATAGAACAAGAACAGGAACTTTCAATGCAAATCCTAGCGGAATTAAAGAAAGATCTGGAAGCAAAAAAAGAAAGTTTTTCCCTCATAGTTTTAGTCGATGATTATTCTTTTCCCGACCCTTCTTTCGACTATGAATTATTCAGCGACTGGCTTGCTACGAAGGGCTATAAGCCAGACATCATTTTCCGAGAATCTCAGCTTATCCCGCTTTGTGACACAGTTTTGAACGGTCTAAAAAATCAAAAACGTAGAACACAACTATCCAGCTATATTAAAAGAAAAAAATATCCGTGTTCATTATTTATTGCTGCATGGTACTTGCTCAGACTAGGATATTTCAAACACGTTTCATTTAACAGTTCTTTGGTGGCGAAAAGACTAATAAACATCCTTCCCGAAAGTTTTAAACCCTTTGAAAACGAAGCCTTAGATATTCTTAAAGATTCCAAGTTTGAAGGAGCTGAAAAATTAATAGAGTACTCCTTCATTAAGGGAAGAAAGATCTAATGTATTTCTTCTATATCTTGCGGTGTGCGGATGGTTCGCTCTATAGCGGTATCGCAAAAGATCTTCAGAAAAGGCTAAAAGAGCATAACTCCACAAAATCTAAGACCAAATACACTCGGGTGAAGCAGCCGGTCTACCTCGTCCACTACGAGAAATTCGAGAGCAGAGGAGCAGCTCTTAAGCGCGAAGCAGAGGTTAAACGCTGGCCTAAATCCAAAAAGGAAAAATTGATTACCTAAAAAAACGTCCGACTGAATCGGACGTTTTTTGACGAGCCTTTGTCGTCACCCACGAAAGACTGGATATATGGTACGCAACAAGGATAGAAAAGCCATGTAAGAACTTCATCATAGGTTTGTAAGTTTTCTGTGAGAAATAATCCCCTTGATTCCCAGATATGATAGGATAAATACATGAGGGATTATTGTCCCCACTGCTGGCCGACGAAGACCACCTCCCACTTTGCTAACCACATCGATTACTATTCCGAAAAACTTCTAAAACCGTTGATTCCTACTGCGACGAATGCAAACCTATGGGGTCCTCTACTTGAGATCCTTGCAAAGTTCAGACTCGTAGAGTTCGTTGATAGTCCTGACCGGTCCCAGCTCTACAATAGGAGTCTGATCTTTTTTGAGGAGGCAAAAAAAAGAGGTCTAAATATTCAGGCGGTTAAAGCCTTTGGTCGGTATGATAATTCCTTCAGAGCGGTCGTCGGAAACAGAAAAATCTACTACGAGGGTACGCCGCTTAATATCATCGGAAGAAAAAGTAAAGTAGACCCGGATGATAAGATTACAGTAAAAAAGCTTCTTCAATCATTCGGACTGCCGGTATGCGACGGAGGAGCATTTACTTCCGCAAAAAAAGCGATCAGATTTGTTGAAACCCTCGGATTCCCTGTAATCGTAAAACCTGTATATGGATCACTTAGTCATCATGTATCAGGCCGAGTTGACGATCTAAAAGCACTTAAAATCGCGATCAAAATAGTTCAACAATATCAGCCCAAATTCATCATCGAGCGATTTATAACCGGGAATCTGTATCGGGCAACTGTCTTCAACAAAAAATCTGTATTTGTTTGTAAGAAGGAGCCGGCAAATATAATTGGCGACGGAAAATCTACCATTGAGGAGCTGATCAGGACTAAAAATAAAGGCAGGGGATCGCTTATACAGCTTGATATAACAATCCATGAGATACCGATTGACGAAGGATTTATACGGAGACTGAAGCGAAGAAAACTGATACTCAAATCCGTCCTTCCTAAAGATGAGAAGCTATATCTTCAGGATAAAGTCGTCCTGGGCGCAGGCTGTGATATTCAGACTGTCTCAAAGGTCCATAAAGACAACATCTTATTATTCAAAAAGGTTGCAGAAGTGCTGAATACCGGTCTGGTAGGAATCGATTTTATCGCAAAAGATGTCGCCCAATCCTACAAAAAACAAAGTTGCGCAATCATCGAAACCAACAGCCTTCCTTATATTGACATGCATCAAAATCCTACGTCAGGACAGTCTGAACCAGTCGCCAAACTGGTCTGGGACAGCCTCTTAAAGCGTTCCAGTCATCCTGAGTGAAACGAAGGATCCAGCGTCAGCGCTTCACTAGATTCTTCACTTCGGTTCAGAATGACATTGTGAACTCAAAGCTCATTGACTATAATGTTCGGATGAAACCGGATGTCATAACACTTTCCAATGGCCTAAAAGTACTACTGATCGATACCAAATCGTTTCCCACCCTTACTACAATACTTCTTGTCGGAGCAGGATCACGCTATGAAAATGCAAAGAATAACGGTGTGGCGCACTTTTTCGAGCACATGGCCTTTAAGGGATCTACAAAATATCCTGATTCCTTTACAATCTCCTCAACCATTGAGAGTCTAGGAGGGGTATTTAACGCCTTTACCTCCAAGGACCATACCGGCTACTGGATAAAAGCTACGAACGAGCATTTCCCAACCGTTATAGACGTAATTTCAGACATGGTCCTCAACCCTTTGCTCCTGGATGATGAGATAGAAAGGGAAAAAGGAGTCATCGTCGAGGAGATAAACATGTATGAGGACACACCATACCGGAAAGTGGGGGAACTGTTCGAAACACTGCTCTACAAAGGAGATCCACTTGGGTTTGATATCGCAGGGACAAGGGATACGGTTACCAAGTTCAACAGAAAGACCTTTACCGACTACATTGGCAGCCTTTATAATCCTCAAAATTCAGTCCTGGTGGTTGCCGGCGGCATGGATGGGAAGACAGACTACAAAAAGATCATAGAAGAGAAGTTTAATGGCTGGAAAAGCGGCAAGAAGATGAGTTTCAAGGGACTGAAGGAAAACCAAAGCAAGCCGGGAATACTCATTAAGCATAAAAAGACCGAACAGACGCATTTCTGTCTTGGTTTCAGGGCGTATTCTTCGCGCGACAAGAGGCGACATGCTGCAGGCATCCTTGCTGCGATCCTTGGAGGAGGAATGTCCTCGCGGCTTTTCATAGAGGTCCGGGAAAGAAGAGGTTTATGCTACTACATCTCAGCAGGACGCGAATCATATAGCGATGTCGGAAACTTTGTGACCCACGCAGGTGTTACCAACAATCTGGAGAAGACCAAAGAGGCAATAAGCGTGACCCTTCAGGAACACAAAAAAATGACCGCCGGCGACATCAAAAAGGAAGAGTTATTTAAAGCCAAAGAACTTCTTAAGGGCCGACTGCTTCTTTCACTTGAGGACTCCCAAAATGTCTCTACCTTCTTCGGCACGAGGTTGCTTCTTGATGATGAAACCAGTACGCCTCAAGACCTGGTAAAGAAGGTAGATGCAATTAAAGTAGAGGAGGTAGTAGATGTAGCACGGGACATATTCAAGCCTGAAGGCGTCAATCTTGCGCTCATAGGACCTTTCAGAGACGCCGACATAACAGCCAAAGACCTTGCGTTTTAGTCTTGTGATACAATAATTCAATGTTTCTTCTCTTCCTTTTTATTCTCGGTCTTGCAATAGGCTCTTTTCTAAATGTCTGCATCGACAGACTCTCTAAAGATCAAAGCATTCTCGGGCGCTCCAAATGCGACCACTGCAGGAAAAAAATCGAGTCGCGAGATCTTATTCCTGTCCTTTCATTCATGTTGTTAAGGGGAAGATGCCGTTTCTGCAAAAAAAAACTCTCCTTTTATTATCCTTTGGTGGAGCTTTTGACCGGAATAACATTTGTACTCGTCTGGCTTGTTATACCGGCCCAGAATTATCTGACAACGATTGCATATATCGGAATTTTTACCTCGTTGATAGGAATCTTTTTTGCAGATCTTAAATATCAGATCATACCTGACGAGTTTCAGGTAGCGCTATTGTTATTTTCAGCACTGTTTTTTTATTCAATTGGAACTCCAACCGAACAGTACAAAAATGCATTGGTAAGTGGGCTAATTGTACTTTCGCCGATTTATTTTCTCTACCTGGTAACCGATGCAAGAGGTATGGGTTTTGGAGATGTAAAGCTTTCTTTTATAATCGGATTTTTGTTTGGAAGCATTGCCGGTATCCTCGCGGTCTATCTGGGATTCGTTACCGGTGCATTAGTTGGGTTAATTCTTCTGCTTTCAGGCCGTAGAAAATGGAGAAGTAAGATTGCGTTTGGTCCGTTTCTGGTCATAGGATCGATTTTAGTCCTCATCTTCTTTAAGGAAATGAGGGCCTTTATTCAGGGCATTTACGGACTCTAATATTCAACAGCCTCGCCTTTTAAGCTCTCCATAATAGTCTAAAGTCTATTTTTATTCAAAAAAAGCCCGATTTCATATATGCATCACTTACTCACCACCTATGCATACTGAGGCTAAATACCCTTGACAAGCGATGCATAGATAGTATTAAATGAATATAGAGTACTGTTCAATACAGCGCTCGGTAAAGCCTAAAGTTTACCCTTTGACTTAGACTTTATTTAAAGATGCAACAAAACAACCTGTCAGGAAAGTCTTTAGTATCAATTAGCAGAGCGGCTAAAATACTTGGAGTATCGATAGATACTGTACGTCGGTGGGATAAAAAGGGTATTCTTCGCTCAAAAAGACCGGACGGCAAAAATAGATTATTCTCAATCGAAGAACTTGAGAAAATAAAACTCTCGCAACCTCTTGGAATATCAGAAACTGCAAAATATCTAAGGATATCGCAGTCAACTCTAAGAAGACTCGAGGACCAAGGACTTATTGCTCCGGAAAGAACCAGTAATGGTGAAAGATTATATTCTCGAGATGTCATCAAAGACTTTCTAGAATCTGACTACTACCTCAGACTAAATGAAAAAAAAGAAAACCTTCTTGATTCTATTAAGCCTGTCAAGAAAGCCCCTGCGCCGAAATCAGAACCAGGTGCTGTAGCCCATTTTGTCGAAAAAAACAGGGTAACCGTAAAAGAACTAACGCAGTTTGAAAAAACCATTAAATGGGGATTTCGCTTCTCTGTCCTTTCGGTGATCGCACTCATATTGTTTACTACCTTTGGATACCTTACTAATACAGATGCTACAGCGAAGTTTTTTGGATATAAGACCGGGTCAGTCCAAAAGACGATTTCTACCTCAGATGTAAGGGTCTTAGGTGCATCGACAAGTATAGGTGAGAAATCAGAGACTAACTTTCTGGGAAAGACGCTTCGTCCTATCAGCCGGGTGTCATTGGAGCTTGTCGGATTAGTCCGGCCTGATATTAAAGAAAAAGTTCTAGCAACCATTCCTCCGGATGAGATCACGGATGTATTTAGTTTTGATGCTAACGGCAACATCATACCAAACTCACCGATCCTTTTGCCAAACTCTTCATATTTGCAGTTCTCAAAAGACGGCAAATACACAAGCATAGTTGCAGACCTTATTAATCAAAGTGAAGATGCAGAGACCTCATCACCAAATACGCTCAATCTAACAGATGGATCGGTAGCAGGTGGCGTAGGAGGAGTGCTCTTGGACGGATCGATCATCGGGGCTGATATAGCTGATACAGCAATATCTTCTACAAAACTCGCATCTGACGTCGTTCTTCTTACTGATGGATCGGTGACTACGACAAGAATTTCGGACGGGACGATAAAAGGCGAGGACATTGCCGACGGCACGATTGGAAACGGAAAGCTTGCAAACTCATCATTGATAGTAAGTGCTGGAAACGGCCTGTCAGGAGGAGGGTCGGTCGCTCTTGGATCATCCACAAGTCTGGCAATTGACACAACCACAACCGGCACCACTTCTACCACTTCTTCAAATTCAGGACTTGAGGTTTCATCCGACGGACTGCGTTTATTGGGAGGTTGTTCCAACAATCAAATTATGAAATGGAATAGTTCGTCAGGTATATGGAACTGCGCCACTGATTCGGGTGGGGGCGGTGGAGGAGCCTTGATTCTACAAGAAAACGATACTACGATAAGCGCTGCTGCGGATACCCTGGACCTGCTCGGCACAGATTTTATAGTTAGTGAATCTCCAAGTGGAGAAGGAAACATCTCAATAGACTACGCCAACTCAAAGATTGCCAGAACTGACCAAACGCAAAGTATATCAGGGGCATGGACATTCTCTTCATTCGCTGTTACCGGATCTCCTACAGCATCCGGAGCCACATGGAGCGATCTAGGAACAGTAACTACCGCTGATATTAACGGAGGAACTTTGGATGGTGTAGTGATTGGGGGATCCTCGGCAGCAGCTGGTACATTCACTACGCTAACTGCAACAGGAGACATAACCCTGAATGATGCAGGAGCTGACAATATCCTCATCGGTTCAGCAGCCGACACTTTAACATTAACCGGAGGATCGTCTTCAACATTCGTATTAAACGGCACAACGCTTAGTACGTCAGAACTGGCTCTTCTGGATTCTGGAGTAGCCCTTTCAGAACTCACTGACTCAGGAACCTTAACCGCAGGAACAGTAGATATCAATGGCGGTGCAATAGATGGTGTCACCATCGGTGGAGCATCTGCAGGAGCTGGAACCTTTACAACACTTACTGCAACAGGAGACATAACCCTAAATGATGCAGGTGCGGATACCATCCTCATAGGGCAATCAGGGGCAACAGACGACACAGTAACCATTGCCGGAAATCTTTCGCTTACCGATGATCAGTGGAGTATTTCTGCAACTGGTGCTACCGCTGGCTTATCTGGTACCAACACAGGGCTTACCGCTGGAGATCTATCGTGCACTGGTTGTATCGGGGGGACAGAGATTGACGAATCCTCTCTTGCCGGACTGACCGCATCGAATCTCACAGCAGGCGATTTCTCAAGTGTCATAACTTCGGGAACATACTCTATCGACATTTCAGGAACGGCTGCAACGGCATCAGACTTATCTTGTACCAACTGTATTTCAGGAACTGAAATTGATGAGTCAACCTTTGGTGCGATCACCGCCTCGTCACTTGATGCTGGATCGGGTACAATTCAAACCACCGGATCAGTACTTGGAAACAGTATTGACCGATCCTCCTCTGGCGCCTTAACCTTTGGCAACACCAATGCAACCAGCATAAGCCTTTGTAACTCAACCGCCTGTGACACCGTCTCAATAGGTACTACTACCGATGCAGATGCCATAAATGTAGGAGACGCCAATGACACAATTACTCTAACTGGAGGATCATCTTCAACCTTGGTGCTAGATGGAACAACCCTCAGTGCAGCAGAGCTTAATCTTCTAGACAGTGGTATTGCTCTATCTGAGTTAACTGACTCAGGAACCTTCACTGCTACTACAGTAGATATCAATGGGGGAACTATTGATGGGGTAACCATCGGTGGAGCATCGGCAGGCGCCGGAACCTTTACAACACTTGTTTCCACATCCTTGGATGCAGGCTCAGGCACCATACAAACAACCGGGTCGGTCTTTGGTAATGCAGTAGACCGAAGCAGCTCCGGTGCTCTAACCATCGGAAACACCAATGCAACTTCATTATCTTTATGTAACTCAACCGCCTGTGACACCGTCTCCATAGGAACCACCACAGACGCTGATGCCATCAATGTCGGAGACGCTAGTGATACCTTAACTCTAACAGGAGGATCCTCATCAACATTTGTGTTGGATGGAACAACCCTATCTACTACCGAACTCGCTCTTCTTGACTCCGGCATAACTCTTGCAGAACTTACGGACTCAGGAACCTTCACTGCTACTACAGTAGATATCAATGGGGGAACTATTGATGGGGTAACCATCGGTGGATCATCGGCAGGCGCCGGAACCTTTACAACAGTTACTGCAACCGGAGCCATAGCTGCAAACGGAGAGTCCATAACCGCAGATGGTGCAACCCTTGTGATCAATGCAGGAGGTACAGTAGATATTCAAGATGCCCTAACCGTTGACTCCATAGATACAGGTGCAGCTGAGGCGTTTGCTATCGGTAACACAAATGCAACCTCCTTATCATTATGTAACTCAACTGCATGTGACACAGTCTCCATAGGAACCACTACTGATGCGGATGCCATAAACATAGGAGACGCCAGTGATAATATTGCAATAACTGGAGACGATTGGAGTATTACAAATGCAGGAGTTTTGACAGTTGCGTCCTGTACCGGATGTGGAGCCGGTGGAGGATCACTGGATGATGCATACAATTCAGGAGGAACAATAACAGTTGACGCGTCTGATGTTTTATTTAATCTCAATGACGCAACCAACGACTACAAATTCACTATTGACAATTCAACTAACGGAACCATCGGAACTGCCTTTGCTATCACAACTGCCGGTGGAGGATCAAGCATTTTCACGACTGCGATAGACCTTTCTGACGCTGAAATTGCAACTGCTCTTGCCCTTGGATCTAACGATGTGACTGTTGGTGGGGTAACCATATCGAGCAGTGAGTTTGCTCTCTTAGATTCCGGTATAACCCTTGCAGAACTAACCGACTCAGGAACCTTAACAGCAGGCACGGTAGACATAAACGGTGGTGCTATAGACGGAGTAACCATCGGAGGTTCCAGTGCAGGTGCTGGAACCTTTACTTCGCTGACTGCCACTGCTAACACTATCCTTGGTGACTCAAATACTGCAGATACCTTAACAGGTAACTTACTAACCAGTGCCATAACCTCAGGTGCTACTACCCAGACTGCAGTAGCCTTATCAGGTACTGGGTTTACCACCGG
>JANWJL010000005.1 GCA_025451885.1 Candidatus Microgenomates bacterium | reverse complement strand
GTTATGCGCCCATTTTACAATTCTTGGATTATAGGTACCTCGCTGTCCATGAGCGCTTAACCTTCGCGATATCTTTTGGCGTACCGGCAGCCACCAGCTCACCGCCTTTTTCACCGCCATCAGGACCAAGATCAATCACCCAGTCACAGGCGCCGATAACTTCGGTATTATGCTCAACAATAAGTACCGTGTTGCCCTTATCAACAAGTCGATTTAAAACTAAAAGCAATTTATTTATATCATCAAAATGAAGACCTGTGGTCGGCTCATCAAGCATATATACCGTTCTTCCGGAATTTTTTCTTGATAGTTCGTTTGCAAGTTTGATTCTTTGAGCTTCACCTCCGGAAAAAGTAGGAGCCGGTTGTCCAAGCTCAATATAGCCCAGTCCTACATCCTTTAAAAACTGGAGCTTGTTGTAAATATTAAAATGACTCTGAAAAAAGTCAGCAGCTTCATCGATGGTCATATTGAGAATCTCAAAAATATTTTTGCCCTTATACTTTACCTCCAATGTTTCTTTGTTGTACCGGTGACCTTCACAGACATCACATTTCACATAGATATCAGGCAGAAACTGCATTTCAATCTTAATAACTCCTGCACCCTGGCATTTTTCACACCTTCCTCCTTTTAAATTAAATGAAAATCTCCCCTTTTTAAAACCTTTTATCCGTGCATCCTGAGTTGAGGAAAAGATTTCGCGGATCTCATCAAAAAAGCCTACATACGTTGCCGGATTCGAACGGGGAGTTCTTCCTATTGGCGATTGATCCACCAGATAGACACGGTCTGTATACTGAAAACCATCCAGCTTATCAAAGTCTCCGATGTTTTCGCTGTAATGCCCATCGATATGGTATTTTAGTGCGGGGTACAAGGTCTCAACTATGAGCGTAGATTTTCCTGAACCTGAAACTCCAGTTACCGTAATCAGGTTTCCCAAAGGCAACTTCACGTTTATTTTTTTAAGATTAAACTGCGATGCTCCTACCAAATGAATTGTTCCTTTGGTTTTGTCGAGTTCGCGCTTTTCAGGCCGGATCCTTCGTCTTCCTGAAAGATACTGCCCCGTAAGTGAGTGTTTATTTTTCTTTATCTCTGAGATTGATCCGGTAAAGACTATCTTTCCACCTTGTTGTCCTGCCTTTGGCCCAAGTTCGATCAGATGGTCAGCTGACTCGATGGTTTCCTGATCGTGCTCTACGATTACCAATGTGTTCCCAAGATCCTTTAAATTCTTAAGAGTTTCTATCAGGGCCGCAACGTCTTTAGGATGCAGTCCTATCGAAGGCTCATCGAGTACATATAATACACCCGTAAGACCTGTTCCTATCTGGGATGCCAGCCGGATTCTTTGAAGTTCGCCTCCGGAAAGAGACTTGGCTGCTCGTCCGACGGTTATATACCCTAGGCCAACGTTTTTTAGGAAAGTGAGACGTACGACTATCTCTTTTAATATTCCTTTTGCAATCGCTTTTTCATATTCACTTATTTTTCCCTGAAGTTTCTCCGAGTAAGAAAGAAGCTTCTCAATTGAGTCTTCACTAAAATCGGATATGTTTCTATCGTCGATCGTAACAGCCAGAATCTCTTTTTTAAGGCGCTTTCCGTTACACGAAGGACATGGTTCCTCTCGAATATATTTACCTACCTCATATCCCTCCACTCCAGTCTCACTTTCAAAAAAACTCTTTTCAAGCCTCGCTATGATACCGGTAAATACAGGATGAATTACGGTATGTCTCCCTTGAAGATTAGTGCCGGGTACACGGTAAGTCTTTTTTGTTCCATAAAGAAGTTTTTTTACATCTTCTTTCGGGAGATCTTCAATCCGTGTATTAAAATCAATTCCTTCTTCTTCGCCTACTGTTTTAAGAAGCCGGATGTACCACGTATCCTGAAAAAACAATTTATTAAAGGGAAGAACCGCACCCTCATTGATCGTCAGCTTCATATTCAGGATCGATTCAGGATCTATTTTGTAGATCGTTCCGATACCCTTACAACGTTCACAGGCTCCAAGCGGAGAATTAAATGAAAACATTCTTGGCTCAAGCTCGGGAAGAGATATATTGCAGTTAGGGCAGGAAAATTTGTCCGAGAAAAGGTGGTCTTTACCATGATCGAGAATCACTAGTCCGTCGGTAAGATTTATACTTTGCTCAACAGCGGCGCCCAATCTCGATCTTAGATTGGATCTGAAGACCTCATCCTTGAACTGCTTATTCTGAACATTAAGCGTGTCTATTGTTACCTGAATGTCATGCTTATTCGTTTTTACCAGCTGGAGATCAGGGTCGATACTCAGATTCTTTCCGTCAATCTTTACCTGGGAATAACCCTTGCTTAGTAAATTGGCAAACAGTTCCCTAAACTCTCCTTTTCTTTGTCTTACTACCGGAGCTACTATCTTAAACTCTTGAGGCTTTATTTTATCAAACGATACTTTTTTCCCGATCTCGTCAAGTATTTTATCCACTATTTCATCCAGAGAAAGCCGGGTGACCTCCCGACCACAGTTTGGACAGTGGGGATGTCCTACTCTGGCGAAAAGAAGCCTTAAATAATCGTAAATTTCTGTTATTGTACCTACCGTCGATCTGGGATTATGCGAAGTGGTCTTTTGATCTATCGAGATTGCAGGTGAAAGTCCGTCGATAGTGTCTACATCCGGCTTATCCATAATTCCCAAAAATTGTCTTGCGTAAGCTGAGAGTGATTCAACATACCTTCTTTGACCTTCGGCATATAACGTATCAAAAGCCAACGAGGACTTTCCGGATCCTGAGACGCCGGTTATGACCACAAATTTATCCTTAGGTATCTCAAGGCTAATGTTTTTGAGGTTGTGTTCCCTGGCTCCTTTTATTCTTATACTTCCTTTCATATTAAACATGCGAACGCAACTCTCTAATTTTATTGCGAAGTGATATCGCAAACTCAAAGTTCATATCTTCGGCCTGCCGCCTCATCTCCCTTTCCATTTTTTTTATCATCCTTTTTTTGTCATATCCTGTAAGAGAATCCGGATTTAAATCAACTACCTGCTTGTGACTGATCTCGGACTTGTGGTCATTAAGTAAATAAAACGGGTCTTCCTGATGCTCGGTGATCTTTTCTCGGATGGGCTTATAGATCGTCTTAGGAGTAATTTTGTGTTCTTTATTGTATTCGACCTGGTGAGCCCGTCTTCTGTCGATCTCGTTTATTGCTGTTTTTATAGAGTTTGTGATCACGTCTGCGTAGATTATCACCTCGCCTGAGATATTTCTTGAAGCTCTTCCCATTGTCTGTATTAAAGACGTGCGAGAGCGCAAAAATCCTTCTTTATCTGCATCGAGTATTGCGACAAGAAATACTTCAGGAAGATCAAGACCTTCACGTAAGAGGTTTACTCCTATAAGTACATCAAACTCGTTTTTTCTCAGATTGTCCAGGACGTCGGACCTTTCAAGAGTATGCACGTCGGAATGAAGATATGATGCTCTAATGTTTTTTTCCTTAAGATGATCCGTTAAATCTTCTGCCATTTTCTTTGTCAGGGTTGTAACCAGAATCTTCTCTTTCTACTTCACTCTTTCTTGAACCTCTTTAATAAGGTCCTGCACCTCTGATTTTGAAGGCCTGATGCTGATCTTTGGGTCTATGATGCCGGTAGGTCTGATCAGCTGTTCGACCACTCCTTCATGATCTTTTATTTTCTTTGACTCTTCCTTTGACTTTTCGATCTCCCATTCTGCAGGCGTAGCGGAAACATAGACAAGGTGAGGGGGAATCTGGTAAAACTCATCGAACTTCAATGGGCGATTGTCAAAAGCTGCTTGTAATCTAAATCCAAAATCAATAAGTGTTTTTTTTCTTGCATTGTCTCCGTTAAACATTCCCCGAAGCTGCGGAACGGTCATATGTGACTCATCGACAAAAACTAGAAAATTGTCTTTATAGGCGACTCTGAAATAATCCAGTAATGTATAAGGCGGATCGCCCGGCTTTCTTCCGTCAAAATAGCGCGAATAATTTTCGATACCATTTACATATCCCACTTCCTTTATCATTTCCAGGTCGTAGTTCACCCTTCTGAGCAAACGTTCGGCCTCAAGAAGTTTTTTTTCCTTCTTAAGCTGTTCATATTCTCTTTTAAGATCAGCCCGGATCACCTTTTCTGCCGGCTGGAAGACCTTTGGGTCCATAAGATAGTGCTTTGCCGGATAGATATTCACAAGATCTCCGTCATCTTTATTTTTTAGAATCTTGCCGGATAGGGCTTCGAAGCGTTTAATCTCGCTTATTTTCCCGTTTTTTGACTCTATACGGTAGCCAAAGTCTTCATATGCCGGGTATATATCCATATATTCGCCTCGGATTCTAAAGGAGCCTCTTTTAAAGTCAAACTCCGAGCGCTCGTATAAAAGTTCAATCAGACGTTTTGCAAAGGAATTCCAGTCTGCCGGGTCTCCTTTTTTAATCTGCATGGTAAAACGTCCGTACTCTTCAGCTGAACCAATGTTATATATACATGAAACCGACGCGACGACTATCACATCTTTTCTTGTCATAATATTGGCAGTGGCCCGAAGCCGTAATTTATCTATCAACTCATTAACCTCCGATTCCTTTTCAATATAGGTATCGGTGGAAGGTATATAGGCTTCAGGTTGGTAGTAATCGTAGTAAGATACAAAGTAGGAGACAGCATTTTTTGGAAAAAAGTCCCTCATCTCCTGATAAAGCTGCCCTGCCAAGGTCTTGTTATGCGAGATAATTAAGGCCGGCATGTTGAGGTTTTTTATCACATTGGCCATCGTAAAGGTTTTGCCGGATCCTGTCACGCCAAGAAGAACCTGGTTTTTCAGACCACCGGATATACCGTCTGTCAGTTGTCTGATTGCATGAGGCTGATCGCCGGTTGGTTTAAAATCTGATGATAGGTCAAACATATGGACGACCTATCATTATAGCAGCTGGTGGAATATAAGTCACTAATCTCTCTTACCCTTGTTCTTGGAACGCTCTTTGAGAAGGTGGATAGCGCTCGGAAGTACCGAGATCAAGACGATGACTCCTATAATAGGCAAAAGATATTTATCTACATCCGGAATCAATTTGCCTAAAAAGTATCCTGCGATGGTTAGTCCACCTGCCCATAAAATGCCGCCGAAAACGTTGTATGAAAGAAATGTCGAGTATTCCATATCTGCGATACCGGCTACTATCGGAGCGAATGTGCGGATTATCGGTAAGAATCTCGCAAGTACGATGGTTTTTTTACCATGTTTGTTATAAAAGGCCTTGGTTTTTTCAAGATTCTTCTTATGAAAAAAGAGTGATTCTTTTTTATGAAAAAGTCTTTTGCCGAATCTGTGCCCGAAGAAATATCCTACATTTACTCCGAGTACCGCGCAGATTATACATCCAAGCACCAAAAGCCATATATTAAACAACCCCTGGGAAGCTAAGAAGCCTGCAGTAAACAAGAGACTGTCGCCCGGGAGGAAGAAGCCGAAAAACAGGCCTGATTCCGCAAAAATGATGAAGAAGATTCCAGCGTAGCCGATAGTTGTTATAATAGAGACTAAATCCGGAATATGCATTTAGATTGTAACTATGTTAAATATCGTATCCACACCAATCGGCAATCTTGACGATCTTTCCTACCGTCAGGCAAAAACATTGACCGAGTCTGATGTTGTTCTTGCCGAAGACACACGTTCTTATCAAAAACTTTTGACCGGTATTGAAAAAATCTTTAGATTACAGCCTAGGACGGACCAAAAGATAATTTCTTATTATAAAGAAGTAGAATTTGAAAAGCTACCTGAAGTAATAGGTCTTTTAGAAGAAAACAAGGCCGTAGCCCTTATTTCCGAGGCAGGAACGCCCATAATCTCAGATCCCGGCTTTCTACTGATTAAAGAGGTCGTTAAACGCAACATTAGTTTTGACGTTATTCCCGGTCCATCCGCAGTCACGAACGCGCTGGTGCTTTCCGGCCTAAAAGCTGAAAAATGGATGTTCGTAGGATTTCTGCCGAAAAAAAGAAATGATCTAATTAAACTATTTCATTCTCTAAAAGAAATTAAGAAGAACGTGTTTGTCGCCTTTGAGTCGACTCAACGGATAAACGATTCGTTGAAAGTACTATCCGAAATCGATCCAGAGACTGAAGTTGTCATCACTCGCGAGATGACTAAAAAATTCCAAGAAGTGCTTCGCGGAAAGCCGTCTTACCTGATAGGAAAAGTAACGAAGGGAGAGGTTACTATCGCATTTAGATTCAATTCCTCGTAACTGTAGACTAAACCCAGGTCTTGTGCTAAATCTTCCGCTTTACCCATAACCACGCTTATTCCATTGGGAAATGTTCTGACATGCCTCGGAGATCTTCTTTGTAAAAGACCCATTCTGTAACCCGGTTCTGTCTCCAGCGTTCTCATGCCCATACATTGCCCCGCTGTCAAATCCATGACTTCTCTGTTTCTCCCTAAGAAAAACCAGTGATTACGAAGAGTTCTTTCGCCTAATTCATCCTCTGCGTCTAGAGTTCCCGGGACTGCTCTAAAACCTGTTGGAAGACCCACCTTCTTAGCTACTCTTCTACTTACATAACATATTTCCATCTCTGAAAGCGTCCTTTGAGATGAATCAAACCGTAGGGCATAATCAGGATGCTTTCTGCGCTCCCTTATTTTATACCCGGCGTGAAACTCCGCCATAATTTGGTGTATCGATCCTATATTGGCTTCAAGCCACAGATCAGGACTTTCAAGTCTCTCCTTCATATTTTAAAGAATAGTTTGTTCAACCATATAATACAGTCCGACATTGTCTACTATTTGTCTTATAGATCCACTTAGCACAACCAGACCTGAAGAAAAAATTCGAACTAGTTCCGGCGCCGTCTCTTTTAACGTCTCTGATCTTTTACCTGGACCGTTTCCTCTTCTTACAAATTGCGGTGCAGTTAGATCTAAAATTTGTTCATCGGAACTTGAAAAAAAGGTATGAGGAAGCCCAACTCTGGTTCCTGTTATTTCTCCAAATGTATCTATCGTACCCTTAACTAAATGAAAATC
Source organism: Candidatus Microgenomates bacterium (assembly GCA_025451885.1). Taxonomy (GTDB): domain Bacteria; phylum Patescibacteriota; class Microgenomatia; order UBA1406; family GWC2-37-13; genus 2-01-FULL-40-42. The sequence continues at coordinate 5,298 of JANWJL010000005.1, read as the reverse complement.
TTCAGGTCTTCCAATTTGGATACCTATAGCTATATGAGCATTACACAACGGCATTTCTGAGAAAGTTCTTCGTTCTTTGTCGAAAAAACGCAAATTGACGTCTGGATTTGCTTTACGCTGAGCAGCTACAAACCAGTTATGGAACAGACCCATCTGCTCAAGTATCTCTTTCTCATGAGTAGTAGCCCACTCTGTTGGAGATAGTCTTTCAGGCATGAGCCTATTATACCAGTTAACCTATAGTAGTTGAACAGGAAGTCGCTGTGCTCAAAGCGGCAAATCGAGAGCCGATTTATTGATTTTTGTAAGTAAGTCGGTTATAGTTTTACCTATGCCTCGAAAGTTAGAGACTTCAGCAGAAAAAAAGGTCGAAGACACTTTTCCGGTTTCTCCGTCGATTGGTCAAGTGCCGGATCATGAGCCCCCAACTCCATATCTGCAACAAGCTCCACCATCCTTTAAACCATTCCGTTATATCGTAGCGTCTATATTTCTTATTTTTCTTTTAATTGCTCTAGTATTATTTTCAGGCTACTTTTTGCTTAGATAGTTACAGTAAGAGATGGTGACCCCAGCGGGATTCGAACCCGCGATCTTCAGGATGAAAACCTGACGTCCTGGGCCGCTAGACGATGGGGCCAATAGAAATATTATAGCAGACCCGTAGCCTCATAATCTGCTTTTTACGCCTTTTACTTTATGCTCTTCTTAAGATCGTCAAGTACCTGCTTCGCATGATCACGTCCTCCAAGTCCAAACGAAAGACCTCCTGCTATAGCAAGCATCCCGACTATTCCTGTAAATAAGATTCTTACCAGATCCTGCGCAACTCCCAGTTGATTCAGTACGACCAAGGCCGTAAAAAATAACATCGCTGTTTTTGCCAAGGTGGCAAGCGCATTTGCGGATGCTCCTTTTACAGACCGTACGCTGTTTCTGACGACGTCGGAAACTAGATTTGAGAGTACCAGACCCACAAATCCGAGTACGACAGCTGCGATTACATTGGGAATATAGAGCAAGAATTCATTTACGACCGAGGAAGCTCTCTGTAGTCCCCACACTTCTAGAGTTGGAACCAAAAAGAGCAATACGACAGTCCATCTTACTATCTCTGTCAGGACATCCTCCCAAAGTTTTGTTTCCTGCTGACCGGCCAGTTTTGTTTTTGCAAACAGTCGGTCAAGGCGGGCAAGTCTAAAAACACTAATCAATACGCTTTTTAGAATACCTGCTATGACTAAACCGATGACTAAAATAAGCAGGCCACCGAAGAAATTTGGAAGAAAGTCTATGAATCTGATCCAGAATCGTCCTAATATGCTGTTTACTGCTTCAAACATTCTTTCACCCCCTCTCTATCAATCTTACGAATTGATATTTTCGAAATGCTGAAGCGACTCAACTCTGTTATTAGCCCCATCCCACAAGATCGAGACGACATCAAGAGACAGTTTATGTCCTTTTTTTCTGGTTTGCAAGAGGAAAAAAGAGGCGGTTTTTAATAGATGTCCAACCTTCCATCTCCTTACGGCCTCGTAAGGCATTCCCATCTTGGTACTCAGCCGTGTCTTAACCTCGACAAAATGGATCTTTTCTTTTTTTTGTGCGATTATATCAATCTCTGTTCTTCCTGATCTGAAGTTCTTGGCAATAATTTTGAAGCCTTTTCTCTGAAGATACTGAGCTGCAAGTTTTTCTCCAATCAAGCCAATTGCAAGATTGGATTGTGTCATTTCTGTCGGTAAATCTTGTGCCGGATCTCGCGCTCTGAGATAGTTCTTATGAAGTACAGTCTGGCCTTTCTATAGGAACCTTTTTTTACGAATTTTATTGAAGTTACGGTTGGGGAGTTTAGAGGAATTATCCGTTCTACACCTATGCCTGAGCGAGTCACCTTACGGGTAGTAAACATACGAGTGTTTTCATCCATACCCTTTATTTTGATAAGAATTCCCTTAAATTCCTGTTGCCTGTCCTTTCCATCTTCCTTAATGCGGTATTTGACAGCAATAGTATCTCCGATCGAAATGATTGCGTCTTGAAATTTGCGTGAGTTTGCCATGAAGCTAATTATACCACTTATGAATTATCCCGACAAGCTGCGATAAACGCCGAAAATATAGGATGCGGTTTAAGAGGTTTGCTCTTATATTCAGGGTGTCCTTGCGTTCCGATATAAAACGGATGAAGCTTCTGATCCATCTCGATTATTTCTACGAGATTTTCTTTTTGAGAGCGAGCGCTTATCTTCATTCCTTTATCCTCAAATCTGGAGATATATTTACTGTTAAATTCATACCTGTGTCTGTGGCGTTCGCTTGTAAGCCCTTTTGCCTTGTTAATAAACCCATTGTATTTATCGTATATTTTGTGGGTAAGCGTGTTTTTCTTCACTACGGCATCCCAGGCGCCCAATCTCATAGTCCCACCGTAGGCCCTGTTTTTTAGTATCTTCTTTTGGCTCTTGATAAGATGAATGATCTTGTTTTTTGATCTTTTGTTGGTTTCCTCGGTATCGGCATTTTTTAAACCCAGTACGTCACGCGCAAATGACACAGCTGCGAGCTGCATGCCATAGCATAGGCCAAGGTATGGAATCTTCTTCTCCCTGGCATAAGATGCTGCCTTAATCATTCCCTCGGATCCTCTTTCACCCCAGCCAATCGGTACAATTATCCCGTCCGGATCTCCGATAAGAGAAACCCCTTGTTTTTCTACCTTCTGGGCATCTACCCAGCGTGTCTTTACATCAACCCCTGCACTAAAAGCTGCATGGTCAATAGCGTCGAATAAAGCTGCGTACGAATCTTTAAGCTCGAAGCTGCCTGTGCCAAAGTACTTTCCGACAATAGCGATCTCTACGCTTTTTTGCTTCTTCGCTCTTTCAAGATCTACCAACTTCTTCCAGTTATTTAGATCAGCCTTTTTTACGGGAAGTCCTAAGGCCTTCATGACTTTTTTGTCCATCTGTTGTTCATGTAAAATCATGGGAATCTCAAAGACATGATTAACATTTGGGTTTGAGATCACATTCTCCGGCTGCACGTTGCAAAAAAGAGCAAATCTATCTATTCTTCGCTGATCAAGCATCTCTTCCGAGCGGGTTACTATAAAATCAGGCTGAATTCCGACTGAGTTTAGCCATCGGACCGAAAGTTGAGTCGGCTTAGTTTTGGGCTCGCCAAGATGTGAAGGGGTAGGAACATAGCTCACATGAACATGAATCACGTCGCCAGGGTTTTTAAGCGTCATGATTCTTGAAGCCTCGTAATAAAAGATGTTTTGATACTCTCCGGCTGTTCCGCCAAGTTCGATTAAGACGATATCAGCGTTTTTACTTTTTCCTAGATTCCGGATCCTGTCTGTAATCTCGTTGGTAATGTATGGAATAGCTTCTACGTCTTCGCCGTTGTACTCAAATCTTCTCTCTCGGTCTATCACGGTCTTGTATATCTGACCCATGGTTACAAAGTTTTCGTTGGTCATATCTTCACCTAAAAACTTCTCATAGGTACCGATGTCCATATCAGCTTCGGTGCCGTCTTCACATAAAAAGGGATCGCCGTGTTCTATAGGATTTATCGTACCGGCGTCGATATTCAGGTAGTTCTCAAACTTTATGGGGGTTACAGAATAGCCCGCTGATTTAAGCAGGAGGCCTATCGAAGCAGAGGTGAAACCTTTTCCGATTCCGGAAATTACTCCACCTGAGACGAATACAAACTTCATCCTTTTCATAAATCCTTCCAGGCAAATGCTGTAAAGTCACACTTTGGATAGTTTTCACAGCCGTAAAATCTCCGTTTTGATTTGCTATATCTTACCACAATATTTCCCGAACACTTGGGACATTTCTTACCTTGCACGGTTTTGAGAAAGGCCTTTGTATACTTGCATTTAGGATATGCAGTACATGCATAAAACTTTCCAAATTTAGAAAAGCGCAGAGTCAGGGGGCTTCCACATTCAGGACATTTTCCATAATCTTCTTGCTTCACCTCTATCTTTGAGGTGTCGTCTTTCTTTTTATCAAGCGACTCTTTAAACGGTCCGTAAAAGTTTTTGAGCAGTTCCAGTATGTCCTTTTCTCCTTCTGCTATATCATCAAGTCCTTCTTCCATTGTCGCGGTAAAATGGATGTCGAAGATATCCGGAAAAGCAGAGGACAGGTAGTCGCTGATCGCGGTTCCCAGATACGTCGGCTTAAAAAAACGGCCCTCTTTGTCTACGTAAAATTTACCCTGTATGAGTGAGATGATGGGTGAGTAGGTAGACGGTCTGCCGATCCCAAACTCCTCAAGCGTCTTAATAAGGGATGCCTCTGTATACCTATAAGGCGGCTTTGTTTCTTTCTCCTCTTCCTCAAGTTGTTTTAATTCGAGATCGTCACCTTTCTTGACCTTTGGGTCAATCAGTTCCTTTTCTACGAATTTTGGATTTAGAACCTTCAAAAAGCCGTCAAAAACTACTTGCTGATAAGTAGACTCAAAAAGATATCCTTTAGTACTTCTTATGTAAATCTTAATCTGCTTAAGGTCGGCTTCCTTCATCTGAGTAGCCACGGCTCTGTTAAAGATAAGCTCATAAAGCATCTTATGATTTTTAGTCAGCTTCTTTTCCTTTACCATCGAGTCTATGTCTCTATCCAGCTTCGTAGGGCGGATCGCCTCATGTGCCTCTTGCGCACCTCTTGAGCGGGTCTTGTAACCTCGTGGCTTTTCTAATGCGTATTCCTTTCCGTACTTTTCGATTATGTAATCCTTTGCCCTGAATACAAAGCTGGTCGAAAGATTAAAGGAATCCGTACGGTGATAGGTGATCAATCCACGCTCATATAGATCCTGTGCCAGCCTCATAACCATCCGCGAGGTGTAGCCGTATCTATTGATTCCTTCCTGTTGAAGTAGGGAAGTGGTAAAAGGAGGTGGGGGATAACGCTGTACTATTTCTTCGGTAAGCTCCTCTACTTTATAACTCTCCCCTTTCAGGTCGACCTTGATTTCATCCAGACTTTTTTTATCAATGGTGGTTTTAACGTACTCATAATCCCCTGCAAAGAGTTTTAATTTAGTTACCACCTCGTATGGCTTGTCATCTTTTTTTATCAGTTTTGCTTTGAAGTCTATGTTCTTGTTAAATATTCCGAAGATCTGAAAATACGGCTCCTTCTTAAATGCTTCGATCTCTTTTTCTCTCTCAACCACAAAACGAAGAGCAACGGTCTGGACTCTTCCTGCCGAAAGCCAGTTCTTATTCATTTTCTTCCACAGAAGAGGGGAGAGCTCATACCCTACT
>JANWJL010000004.1 GCA_025451885.1 Candidatus Microgenomates bacterium | reverse complement strand
TAGCGTTTCAGGTACAACAGGCAAAGCTGAACTTTGAACAACAAAGGACACTCCGTGAACAAAAAAAAGTGGTACTTGCTGATCTTGAGGTGAAGCTTGATGCTCAAAAAACCGATCTTGATAGTCAAAAAGCTCAGAAACAAAGACTGTTAACCCAGACTCAAAGTGATGAACGTACTTACCAAAATCTTCTTGCTGCTGCAAGATCCGAGTATGCCGCTATTCAGGGAATCGTCGCAGGTGCAGGTACAGAGACCGAACTGCGGGAAGTAAAAAAAGGTGATTCTATTGCCTCTGTAATAGGGGGTGCCTCATGTAATTCGTCAGGTACCCATCTTCATTTCATAGTCCAGGAAGGTGGAGCCACCCAGGATCCGTTCCGCTTTCTTTCTTCGGTAAGCATCGATGATCAGTCCGGCGGCGATCCACACAGCCCGTCAGGAAGCTGGGATTGGCCGATCAGTCCGACAATTCAGTTTTATCAAGGATACGGTGAGACATGGGCAGTAAGAAATACCTGGGTGGGATCGATCTACCGGTTCCACAACGGCATTGATATCGGGGGAGGAAGTGATGTGCATGCGGTTGCTGATGGAACGCTTTACCGGGGAAGTTATGCGGTCGGATGTTCTCTATCGTATGCAAAACTCGTCCACAAGGATTCAAATATAACTACCTTGTATCTTCATGTCTACGTAAACTAAAATGTCGTCCATAGACGGTTGAAGCCTGCACATACTCTTTCGTATAACAAGAGCATGAAAAATCTTTTTCGATTTGTTTTCTGTTTTCTTTTGTTAATTTTTTGTTCTACTGTTTATTCGCAGATACGAATAAATGAGTTTCTTATTGATCCTGCACAAAAAGTCGAACTGATAAACAGCGGAACAGCAACAGTTGATATCACAGGCTGGTTTCTGGATGATTCCGGTGGATCGACTTTTTTTACAATACCGGAGACAATAATTCCGGCCAATTCCTGTACGGTTTTCGAAGGAGATTTTAATTTAAACAAAACCTCCGCAGATACGATCCGGCTCTTTGACAAAACTGCCCCGCCGACATCTCCGGCAGCCCTTCTTATCGATTCGTTTTCTTATAAAGCAAGCTCCGGATCCGGCATTAGTTTCAAAAGAGTTCCTGATGCTTCTGGTCCCTGGTCCTCGGGCTCTGCAGATCTGGGATTTTTTAATAACACAGTCAACTCTTGTGTTGTCCAACCTACTGCAGTTCCTTCTCTGACATCCTTCCCGACACCTACACAGATTTCTCTTACTCCGACGCCTTTTGTGCTTGAAATTGTCGATAATATTTTTCTTTCTGAGATGATGGTAAATCCGCTGATCGGAGAAAAAGAACGCGTAGAGTTATATAACGGAAATGACTTTAATGTTGAGTTGACCGACTGGTTTATTGATGATCTGGAAGATGGCGGCTCAACAGCTAAATCAATAACTCTTTCAATAGCTTCAAAAGAATTTTCGGTAGTAGAGCTTGGCACGTCTTTATTTAACAACGAAGGTGACCAAGTTCGACTCCTTGATCCAAATCGTACGGAAAAAGATAAATTTGAGTACCTTTATTCCGAGAAAAATAAGAGCTGGGGAAGAATCAGTTTTGATGCAAAAGTATATTGTCTGCAGGACCCAACATTCGGCACGGTAAACGGGCCATGTATTGCGAACGGGGATGAGGAGAAGGTTCTGGCAGGAAAAAAAACATTGACTCCAACCCTACAACCCAAAAAACAGTCGGTGAAAACCAATGTCTCGCAGTCTCCTTCCCCATATAAAAAGACTGGTCTGATATCTGGAAGCGGCCTGGTGAAAAAAAAAGATTTAGAGGGTGAAGTTTTGTCTGAGCAAACAACAGCACCAATAGTAAATAGACCGAGACTGCATAAGACGCTCTCTGTGATTTCTCTTTCCTATGGGCTTTTGACTCTGGCCTCGATTTTTCTTAAAATAAAGACAGGAGTCATTTCCTGATGTGATGAAAAAATTACAGCGCTTTCTTTTTTTATGGGGGCCTGCAATCCTATGGATGGTCGTCATCTTTGCCTTTTCATCCCGTCCCAGAATAACGGTAGCCGAAACACCAATCGTCAATTTCGTGATCTTTAAGTTTCTTCATATGATCGAGTATGGAATTCTGTTTCTCCTTCTTCTTCGACCTTCTCATCTTAAAAAAGGCAGGGCTTTTATTTTTGCGTTTCTTTTTGCCGTAGTATATGCAGTTTCCGATGAAATTCACCAGACATACGTTCCCACCAGAGAAGGCAGAATCCGGGACGTTCTAATTGATACCGCAGGAATTGCTATTATGTATATGTATATTAAAAAAAGACCCCGTCTTTTGAAAAGAACCCTATGATAGATACCTTCAAGAAAAAACTTCATTATCTGTTTATCCCCAGTGAAAAAAATAACTTCCGGGCAAAAACTCTACATCATGATTTTCTTATGTACTACCTCGTACTTGCCTTCGTCTTTGTTTTCGTAATGCGCAATTATGGATCAACCGTTAGCAACGTCTTGGGGATCGCAACAGATATAACGGTTGAAAAACTTAATGAATATACAAACGAAGAGCGTCAAAAAAATAATCTTTCTTCTCTTTCGGTTAACGAAAAACTTTCAACAGCAGCGTATAAAAAAGCAGAGGATATGTTTCAAAAAAATTACTGGGCGCATTTTGCACCAGACGGTCATACTCCCTGGGACTTTGTTCTTGGGTCGGGATATTCATATGAATTCGCCGGAGAGAATCTGGCTAAAAACTTTCTGTTTTCAAAAAATGTTGTTGACGCATGGATGCAGTCCCCGACCCACCGGGATAATCTACTGCGCCCACAGTACACAGAGGTAGGATATGCGGTGGTAAACGGAGTACTTAACGGAGAGCAGACTACTCTTGTGGTTCAGATCTTTGGAAAGCCGTCAAATATACCCTTAGCAGACCGTCCGACATCTGCGCCTATACCTCCGGAAGAGCAGATCGAGCAAAATCCTGCAGACAACGTACCGCAGATTTTATCAAGTCAGAAAGTAGTACAGGCATCGGTACCAAAAAGTTCTGTTTATTTTGTAGGACTGTTTATACTCTTTCTTACACTTATCGTGATGATAGATCTGTATGTCGCCTCACGTATGAATATCATACGGGCTCACGGAAAAAGTCTTGCGCATCTGATTTTTCTGGTTGCGGTATTTTTCGGAGTACTTCTTTTTATTACAAAAGGAGCGATCATATAACATATGAAAAAAAAGACAGCAGATTTTTTCGACTACCTGATACTTATCACCGGAAGCGTCTTCTTTCTGCTATTTCTTAAAGGATTTCAGGGTGAGAAACTGATAAGTTTTTTTGTGCTCGCCACCTTCGTATCCTTTTATGTGATCTGGGGAATATTTCACCATCTGAGGGATAAATCGCTGCATCTTAAGAATGTGATAGAATATATCCTGTTTGGTTTTTGCATCCTGTTGTTACTGACAGTTTTGTTTTCTTTCTAAACTCAATTATATGAAGGGAGTCATCTTGGCAGGAGGTCTGGGGACACGTCTGTATCCTTTAACCTATGCCACCAATAAACATCTTCTTCCGGTCTACAATCAACCGATGATCTTTTATCCCATCCAAACGCTTGTCAAGGCAGGGATTAAAGACATTATGATTGTTGCTTCCGGACCGCATTCAGGCGACTTCATACATGTCCTGAGAAACGGAAAAGAGTTTGGTATCGATCATCTTGAGTACGCCTACCAGGAAAAGCCAAACGGAGGCATTGCCGATGCTCTTTCTGTGACAGAGGATTTTGCCGACGGGGGGAGCATTACAGTCATTTTGGGAGACAATACTACTGATGCTGATATCAAAGGCGACGTGGACAAATTTAAAGAGGGGGCCTTGGTATTTGTTAAGAAAGTTCCTGATCCCAAACGGTTTGGGGTACCGAAGTTTGATCCCGATGATAAAAACAAAATAGTAGAGATCGTGGAAAAACCACAGGATCCTCCTTCCGATTATGCTGTAACCGGACTATATATGTATGATAAAAACGTCTTTGAGTATATGAGAACCTGTAAACCGTCTGCGCGCGGAGAACTTGAGATCACTGATGTAAATAATGTTTATATTCAGAAAAATCAACTTGGCTGGTCGGAGCTAAACGGATACTGGCTTGATGCGGGGACCTACGATACCCTGCTCACCGCCAATGTCTACTGGGCTAAAAAAGCAGGATCTTCTGCTGTTTCTTCATAAGCGCGTTTGCAAAAATTCGATTTTTTTTCCATAATGAAAATATGGATATCACGCAAATATTATTAGTAGTCACCCTGTCGGTAACAACGATCTTTCTTGTTATCGTTGGAATCCAGGTTGTACTGCTCTTAAGAGAACTCCGCGATACGCTAAGACGCACAAATAATATTATCGAGGGTTTTGAGAGAATGGGTATGGGTGTCGAATCGGGATTCAACGAAGTCGTGGGTTTCTTAGGAGGAGTAAAAAGTGTTTTTAAGATTTTAGACGTCTTTAAGAAAAAGCGGGATGAAAAAGAAGCTTGATCTGTACCATCATGACGATCACAAACGCTCTAGTTTTTGGTTTGGTTTTGCTCTTGGTGTCTCAACAGCAAGCTCGGCAATCTTTTTTTTGGGTACTAAAAAGGGCAGAGAGACCTTGAAAAGAGTCCTTGATGTGACAGAAGGGTTGGACGAAGTTTTGTTTGATAAATTGAAGGAAATCGGCGTTGAGACGCTAAAAGAAGTAAACGATCATATTACGCCTAAACTAAAAAAGAGTTTTACGGCTCTTGACGAAGCAAAATCGGCATGATTCCCCTTGAGACACGCAAATATCCCATAGAAAACTGCTATTGACTCCAAATATCACAAGCGAGTATAATCGATCTGTAAGTCTATTTGCCCTCAAGCAAATAAAAAGCCTTGTGTAGTCTTGCAAGTCTTGTTATTTGTTTGCGGGCATTTTTTTAAGTTAAAAATGAAAAAAATAGAAGCGTTTATAAGCTATGCCGATGAAGATAGTGCAATCGGCGATGTTATCAAGGCGGCCCTTCAGAGCCGTTTCGGTTTTAGCGCCTTTTTATCCTCTCGTGACACTAAAATTGCACAAAATTTTGAAGAAAAAATTCTCCAAACTCTTCCTGTCGCAGACATCTTTATTCCTCTTCTTTCAAAACACTTTAAGAAATCTATATATTCCCACCAAGAAACGGGAATGGCTGTAGTCTCTGGCATTCAAGTCTTCCCCATTAGATTGGATAAAAAATCAAGCCCAAAAGGCTTTATTAGTAAATGTTTTGGTTATCCTCTTTTCGAGCAATCAGGAAATTTAGCTGACAAAGCTGCTACTGCAATTTTTCTAGCAATTCTTGGAGATAAAAAATACCAAAAAATATGGGCACGTACAAGACACTCAATAATATGCGCCTTAGAAGACAGTAATGAGTTTGTCTTAAACATTAACATCATCGAAGTCATGGTACAAATTAAAGGTTTCAGTAAATCCCAGTTGGCAAGAATCGTTTACCTCATTAAAAATGAAAGATGCGTTAGGGACTGTTATGCCCTTCCATCTTTAAAAAACTATCTTAAGAAAACCTACGGTGTACAAACATAAATTTGGTATGATATACTGAATTTATGAATGGTAAGAATGGAGCAGGCGATCAAAAAAAAGAGTATCAAGCGGTAAAAGAAATGGTAAGAGAAACTTCAAAACATGTAGAAAAATTCCTCAAAGATAAAGAAAAATTTGAAAGATCAAGACGAGCTGATTCTTTTAAATAAATCCTCAAACATATTCTCACTTTTTCTATGACTGTACCTAAAGGCAAATTCGTCCGCATAATTCTGCAAGTATTTCTTACTCACTGATCTGTAGTTTCCATAGATTCCTCTTTTAAAATGACTCCATGTGTTTTCAATATTTTGTGTGTGAATAGGGCCACGAGCAAATTCTTTTCTGTGAACAACAGTATTGTGTTTATACCCTAATTTCGTAAGTTGCTTGTATCCTGCGAGCTGATCCGTCATCACATACGCTCTTTTTGAAACATACCGTTGAATCGGCTCAATAAGTGCATGTTTACCCCAACCATCTTTCAAATGAAACATATACACGGGTCCTTTTCTCTGGACTATTCCCATAACAGCCTCATCTGGTCTATCTTGACGGGATCTTCTGAAGTTTTTGTCATCTTGTCCATGGAAATACGCTTCATCAATCTCAACAATACCATCTAACAATCCTTCAGGCCTTTCTGACATTAACTCTCTTATCTTATGTCCCATACGCCATGCGCATTTTCGAGTAACTCCGATTTGTCTTTGAAGTTGAGCGGCGGGTATTCCACCCTTGGTCTTAGAGAAAAGAAAAATTGCATAAAACCACTTCTGGAGATTGGTTCGGGATCTTTCAAAAGGCGTTCCTTTCAAAGGATATATCTGCCACCGACACACACGACATCCGTAGGACTTGCGCCCCTTAACTTTGTAGAATTTCCTTCTCTTTTTACAGAGTTTGCAGATAATACCACGCGGAAATTGTTTCTTTTTTATCTCTTCAAGACACTTATCCTCCGTATTAAAACGGTTTACAAAGTCTATAAAAGTGAATTGTTTCGTCATCCACTCAAGAGCTAATGTGGATTACGAAAGTGCGAGAGTCTTAATTATAGCATGGAGACAGGCCAAAGTCTATTTCTAAAGACCTTTATCGTGTAGGCAGAATTGATATTCTTCCTTTGTTGCTTTCACCCACCAATCTTTTGCAGGAGTATATGGCAAAGGCTTATTATCTTCAATAATTGTTGCATTATCATAAGAGCACATTATTTCATTCCTATTTGCTGCAAAGTCTTCCAATAATTTGGGTTTGAGCTCTGGCGGACAATCTTTAAGCAAGCCTTTAGTCTGTAGCTCTTCTTTTGTCATTCCTTTTCTGGCGGGAATTGCCTCGGAGTGCTTTTTTACCCATGAACAATCATGTTTAATTTGTGTAGGTCTTACTTGAAACCAGTAGAAACCGCTTATTAAAAGAGTTAGGATAATAAGAAATAGGCTTATTTTTTTCACAATCATATCAAACTTTTTTCTCTCTCCATATTCTATGCGCTATTAAGAACGGAATCCATCCGAAGAAAAGGGTAGTTGGTAAAAGACTATTTGCCTCATAATAGCCTCTATTAGTAAGGTCTATCAGACCAACTACCACTAATAATAAATAGAGCGACCATATAATCTTTTGAGGCTTGTTCATTTAAGGAAAGTGTAACAGATAAAAGAAGTCTCGGATTAAAAAAGACCTTTAGGTTCGAGGCTGTACGTATTAACCGTCAGTCCTCGACCTTAAAGGATCTATCTTAAGTGTAATGTAGGCTTAATTTCCTGTCAAGCTTTATGTCGAGACTACGCATGTTCCACGGGGAACTATCCCGCAAAATCGGCTTGACTTTCACTCCTAACTATTATATATTATTGAGATTTAACAGCGATCCCCTATTTTTGTGGGGATTTTTTGTGTAGACACAATTGCTCTCGAAAGACGACCACCAAGAACAAATGCGAAGCGTATCAATTCCAAAAACTAACCCCCAAAAGGAACTTTTACTGGGTAGGAAGGAACCAAAGTTAGACGAACTGGATCTTATAGAGGTTCAAAAAAATTCCTGGGAAAAATTTCTCAAAGTTGATCTTAAAGAAATCCTTAGTGAATTTTTTCCGATTAACGATTACACCGGTAAAAAGTTCGAACTTCATTACGACGGTCTTTCTTTTGGTGAAACCAGATATCCCCTTGAACTTTGTCTTCAAAAAAAACTTACCTTTGATAATCCGATCTATTTAAAACTCCGACTGATCAATAAGAGGACCGGTTCCGAGAAAAAACAGGACGTGTACTTTTTCAATCTTCCGAAGATGACCGATAGAGGTACGTTTATCATAAACGGAATCGAGCGGGTGGTAATCAATCAACTTGTCCGATCACCGGGGGTTTACTTTACCGCAGAGATCGACAAGACCACCGGCCTCACACTTTATAACGCAGAGATCAGACCGTATATCGGTGCCTGGCTTGACATGACGGTCAATAAGAATAACCTTATTGAGATTAAGGTCAATAAAAAAAGAAAGTTTTTGGCCAGTGTTCTGGTCAAGATTTTTGAAGGGGAGTCTAATTCCCAGATTCTTCAGCAGTTTTCTGATCTTGATCCGGCGGTTGTTGATAAATTCATAGTTCCAACCCTTAAAAAAGACAGCACCAGCAATAAAGATGAGGCTACGCTGGAAATGTACCGAAGAGTGAAACCGGGAGAACCACTAATTTTGGATAATGCCTACGCTACGATAAATAATCTTTTTTTTAATCCGCAAAAATATTCTCTTGCCGATGTCGGAAGGTATAAGATCAACAAAAAACTCGGATTGAAGACCGAAATAAAAAAAGAAAACTTTCTGCTTACCAAAGACGACGTAATCGCAACCATAAAATACCTTGTAAATCTTACTCAGGAACAGGGGAAGTTTGATGACATCGATCATCTTGGAAACAGAAGACTTCGAACCGTTGGTGAATTGGTCGGAATGTACGGAATCCGTGTTGGAATGGTCCGCGCAGAACGGGAAATTAAGGAAAGAATGAGTTTGGTTGCCGGAGAAACTCACGTAAGCCCTCATCAAATCGTTAATTCCAAACCCTTGACTGTCGCGCTTAATTCCTTTTTCCGCACCAGTCAGCTCTCAACCATCGTTGATCAAACTAACCCCCTATCAGAACTTGATAACTTACGAAGAGTTACAGTAGGAGGACCGGGTGGGATCGAAAAAGAACGCGCATCATTTTCAATCCGCGACATTTCAGCTTCGCAATATGGAAGAATCTGTCCGATCAGATCGCCTGAAGGTCCGAATATCGGAGTCGTAACATATATGGCTCTTTATAGTAAGGTCAATAAATACAACTTCCTTGAAACCCCGTACCGTAAAGTGGAAAAGGTCAAAAGAGGTGGAAAAACAGTTGCCAAAATCACCAATCAGATCACCTATCTTCAGGCAGATGACGAGGAAAAATATCATATCACCTCCGATACTGTCAATATCGATGATAAGGGATTTTTAACCGATGGTCATGTCGTGGCCCGGAATGAAGGAGAGATCGTAGAGGTAGCTCCTGAAAAACTTGACTTTATCGACGTGTCACCCCGCCAGATCGTCGGGGCTTCAGCAGCTCTCATTCCCTTTGTGCAAAACGATGATGCAAGTCGTGCCCTTATGGGTACCCATATGCAATGTCAGGCGGTACCGTTGGTAAGACCTCAGGCTCCTTTGGTAGGAACAGGTATGGAAAAAAAGGTCGCGTCCTCTCTTCAACGTACAATATATGCACGTGAGGATGGTGTGGTTGATTACGTAGACGGAGAAAAAGTGGTGTTTAAGGGAAAGAGCGGTAAAAAATATCAGTATGATCTGGAGCGTTTCAACAAGACAAATAAAGACGTCGTCTTTGATCAAAAACCCAAGGTTGAACCAAAACAAAAGGTTAAAAAAGGCGAGGTGCTTATTGACGGGCCGGCAACCGATAGCGGAAAGCTTGCTCTTGGACAAAACCTTGTTATCGCATATACATCCTTAAACGGTCTTGGATATGAAGACGGATTTGTAATCTCAGAACGTTTGGTAAAAGATGATGTCCTTACCTCGATCGCAAGTGAAGAGTTCATAGCGGATGTCGTAGATACCAAGCTTGGTCCGGAGGAACTGACGCGGGACATCCCCAATGTCCGTGAAGAGGTTCTTCAGAACCTTGATAAGGACGGACTTGTTGTCCTGGGAACAGAGCTTAAGGGTGGAGATATTTTGGTCGGTAAGGTTGCTCCAAAGGGAGAAAAAGAACTCTCTGCAGAAGAAAGACTTCTGCGTGCAATCTTTGGAGAAAAGGCTAAGGATGTAAAGGATACCTCTCTTCGCATGCCCTATGGAAAACGCGGAGTGGTAACCAACATTCAGATTATCGATACTAAAAAAGATCCGAATGAGCTTGAACCAAGCGTCCTAAAGAGAATCCTTGTCACCATTTCACAGATGAGAAAGATCACGGCAGGAGATAAACTTGCAGGTCGCCACGGTAATAAAGGTGTCATTTCAAAGGTGCTTCCTGAATGGGATATGCCGTATCTTGAAGATGGAACCCCGGTTGATATCATCATATCCCCTCTTTCCATTCTCTCCCGTATGAATCTCGGACAGCTGTATGAGACGCTTCTTGGTCTTATAGCTCAACAGGAAGGGATGCAGATATCATTTCCTGTTTTCGAAAAAATCCAGGAAGACTTCATCATAAGAGAGTTCAAGAAGCTCAATATGCCTATTGACGGAAAAACCACACTTATTGATGGTCAGACCGGAAAGCCGTTTGAGAAGAAAGTACTTGTCGGAGTCGGATATATTATGAAGCTTATCCATATGATTGAAGACAAATTCCATGCTAGGTCTGTTGGTCCGTACTCACTCGTTACCCAGCAACCGCTTGGAGGAAAATCACAGATGGGTGGACAACGGTTCGGTGAGATGGAGGTCTGGGCTCTTGAATCACACCGTGTGCCATATGTTCTCCAGGAGATGTTGACGATTAAATCAGATGACTTACGAGGCCGTGTACAGGCATTTGAATCGATCATAAAAGGACTTGATATACCACAGTCAAATGTACCGGAATCATTCCACGTTCTTCTTAAAGAGCTAAATGCCCTTGGATTATCAATTGACTACATCAAATAATGGATGACTTACCGATAGAAGATTTCAGCGGTCTTAAGATACGCCTTGCCTCACCCGAAGACATCCTTAAATGGTCAAAAGGAGAAGTAACCAAGCCCGAAACCATTAACTACCGGACCTTAAGACCGGAAAAGGACGGACTTTTTGACGAAAGAATCTTTGGACCTACAAAAGATTACGAGTGTTATTGTGGAAAGTATAAAAGAATCCGTTATAAGGGAATCGTCTGTGACCGTTGTGGAGTCGAGGTCACTACTTCCGCTGTACGGCGTGAACGGATGGGATATATCAAATTGGCCTCTCCTATAGCCCATATCTGGTATTTTAAAGGTGCCTCTGCCCCATTGAGCACTCTTCTTGATATACCACCACAGTCACTTGAGCGCGTAATCTACTATGCCCTCTATGTAGTCAAGGATGTAAAGGTTGATCAACAGAAAAAATCTCTCCAGAAGCTGGAAGATATGAAAAAGGCTGAGATTAAAACAGAAGAAGACATCATCGATAAAGAAAAAGATGCACTTAGGAAAAACTTTGTAAAAGAAGAGGACGCCCTAAAGAAAAAGTTGACCAATAAAGAACAGCATGATCTTGCTGCTCAGGAACTTTCATTGAAAGAAAAGGAACAGCTCAAGCAGCTTTCCAATAAATTTGTGGAACAAAAAGCACAAAAGACCGCTTTTTTTGACCGCATTATTAAGATCGTAAAAAGTCTTAAGACCAACGACCTTTTGGAAGAAGATGACTATCTGTATCTTAGAGGTCTTGATCTTGACAAATTTGTCGAGGTCGGCATGGGATCTGAGGTCGTCTACGAGATACTCTCAAACCTTGATCTGCAAAAACTGTATACCGGAACACTGGACGGACTTGCCAAGGCTAAAGGAGATAAGAGAAACAAACTTCTTAAGAAGCTTAGAATCATAGAGTCGTTTATGAAAAGCGACACGTCACCTGTATGGATGGTCTTGACAGTCCTTCCTGTGATCCCTCCTGATCTTCGTCCGGTTGTGCAGCTCCCGGGTGGAAAGTTTGCTACGTCCGATCTGAATGACTTTTACCGAAGAGTGATCAACCGGAACAATAGACTTAAGCAGCTTATTGAACTGGGTGCCCCGGAGATTATCTTAAGAAATGAAAAAAGAATGTTGCAGGAAGCTGTTGATTCACTTCTTGATCTTCAAAAGTCCCGTGGGAGAACCAGGACCCAGGGAGTCGCATCAAAGATTCAAAAATCACTTTCGGATATCCTTAGGGGGAAGCAGGGACGCTTTAGGCAGAATCTTCTGGGAAAGCGTGTCGACTACTCGGGACGTTCGACCATCATCGTGGGTCCGGAGCTTCGGATCGATCAATGTGGAATTCCCAAGGAAATGGCGCTTGAGCTTTTTAAACCACATCTTTTAAGAGAAATTATTTTACGCGGTCTTGCGCCAAACATAAAAAGCGCAAAAACATATCTTGAACAAAAAGATCCTGTTATCTACGATATTCTTGAGGAGGTAACCGAAAACCATCCCGTTCTTCTTAACCGTGCACCAACTCTTCACAAACTGTCTATCCTTGCATTCTATCCGGTGCTGACAGATTCTCATGCAATCAAGCTTCATCCGACTGTCTGCGCAGGATATAACGCAGACTTTGATGGAGACGCAATGGGTGTTTTTCTTCCGCTTTCCAAAAACTCGATAGACGAGGTGAAAGACCGCATGCTCCCCTATCAAAATCTTCTGAAGCCTGCAGACGGCACCCCGATCGTTGTTCCAAACAAAGAGATGGCGCTTGGTATCTATTATCTGACCACTATTGACGCCCAGTTTGCAGATCTAAAAGATAACGATCTTAAGGTGCTTGGAGGAGAAAATGATGCAATTACCTTATACCATCTGGGAGGAATCGCACTAAGACAGCCTGCTTTTGTAATGATTGACGGTAAACTGGTAAAAACCACAGCAGGAAGAGTTATCTTCAACCAATCCCTTCCTGATGAGTTGAGATTTATGAATACCGATGTGAAGGCGTCCGATGTCAAAAACATCATCGTCCTAGCTATTAAGCTCTTTAATGACAGCGAAAAGGTAGGACAGCTTATTGACAAACTTAAGGAAGTGGGATTCTGGGGTGCAACCATCTCAGGCGGCCTGTCACTTTCGGTATTTGACTGTAAGATAATTGCGGAGAAATATCCTATCGTAAAACAGACCGAAAAAGAGATCGAGAAGGTAGAAAAGAGCTTCAATCAGGGACTTTTGACGCTTGAAGAAAAGAGAAGATACTCAAATAAGCTCTGGATTGAGACCACCGAAACTCTTGCGGATAAGACCTGGTCTGCGCTTGAAGATGAAAATCCTGTGAAGATTATCATTAAATCAGGTGGTGCACGTGCCTCGCGTGAACAGCTCAAGCAGCTTTCAGCCATAAAAGGACTTGTGGTTGATCCGTTGGGCAAGATTATTGAGGTGCCTACCAAGTCAAACTACCGTGAAGGTCTTTCGATCTTTGAATACGTCATCTCTGCCCGTGGTGCAAGAAAAGGTCTTACTGATTCTGCCCTTAAGACAGCTGACGCCGGATACCTTACCCGCCGCTTGGTTGATGTTGCTCACGATATGATCGTCCGAGAAGAAGACTGTGGAGCAACTTCCGGATTATTGATAGATGTTGATCAGGAAAGAGGAGAAAAATTTGTCGACAGGATCCGCGGAAGATATCTTCTGGACGATCTAACTATCGAGAAGAAAACACTACTTGAGCGCGGAGCACTTATTTCTGAAGAGGTCTTAAAGACGCTTCCTCTTGCGCAGATAAAAAAGATAGGGGTCCGCTCCGCCTTGTACTGTCAATCTAAATACGGAGTCTGCCGAATGTGTTATGGTATAGATCTTTCAACCAATAAACCGGCTGAGATCGGTGCACCTGCAGGCGTCATTGCTGCCCAGTCAATCGGAGAACCTGGTACACAGCTTACGATGCGGGTACGTCACTTCGGAGGAATCGTGATTTCTGATGTGACCCAGGGTCTTCCCCGTGTAGAGGAGTTGTTTGAAGCCCGTACCCCTAAGGTCGTCTCCCCGATCGCGGAGATTGACGGAAAGGTTTCTATAAAGGAGGACACAACCAAAGAGGTCTATGTAGTAAAGATAACCGCAACGGACGAGTCACAGCAGGAGCAGGACTTTGTGATACCGGTCTCCCAAAAATTAAAGGTGGCTGACGGCGATCTGGTAGGCAGAGGAAGTATCCTTTCAGAAGGATATCTGGACATATATGATGTTTTGAGCATCCGCGGACTTCACAGCGCCCAGATCTATCTGCTTAATGAGATCCAAAAAGTATACGAATCACAAGGTATAGCCATTCACGATAAGCATTTCGAGGTTATTATCCGCAAGATGAGCGAAAAGATCATCATCGAAGACGAGGGTGACACGTCATTTATTAAAGATGAGGTTGTTTCAAGAATCCGCTTTGAGGAAGAGAATAAAAAGATCCTTGCGCAGGGTGGAAAACCATCGGTAGGTAAGGTCTCTATCCTGGGAATTACTAAAGCAGCGATCTATACTGACTCGTGGCTTTCTTCCGCATCATTTGAGCAGACCACCGCGGTTTTGAGCTCTGCAGCAATAAAAGGCCAAGTCGACTATTTGCTAGGGCTTAAGGAAAATGTTATAATTGGACGACTGATTCCGGTCACCGCAGAGTTGATCGAGAAGTATTATAGTAAGTTTTTGTATAAATATGCCCACAATAAACCAGCTGATCAAGAAGAGCCGAAAGAAAAGAGTTAAAAAATCTCGAGCTGTTGCTCTAAAATCCAGTTTTAATTCGCTAAAACGAAGATATTCTACTACCAACAGCCCCATGAAGCGCGGTGTCTGCACAATAGTGCGTACAATGACCCCTAAAAAGCCGAATTCAGCACTTAGAAAGGTTGCCCGTGTGCGTTTGTCCAACAAGACCGAGGTTACGGCATATATTCAGGGAATCGGTCACAATCTTGCCGAACACTCAATCGTACTTATACGCGGAGGTCGTGTGAAAGACCTTCCTGGTGTGAAATATCATGTAGTCAGAGGAAAGTTCGATACTGCCGGCGTTGTTGGTAGAAAAACATCCCGGTCAAAATACGGTACAAAGTTAGAAAAAGGACCTTCAGCAGCCGCAGATTCATAAGTTTAACCTACTCCTATGCCCCGTCGTCAATATAAGAAAAATCCGGTAACAAAAGATCCTGTCTACGAAAGTAGCGAGGTAGCAAAGTTTATTAACTACGTAATGCTGGACGGAAAAAGGTCGGTTGCACAGAAAATTATCTACGATGTCTTTACCAAACTTGAGACCGATAAAAAAGACCCCTTAAAGGTTTTACAGCAGGCTATTTCAAACGTAGCTCCAAATTATGAGGTGAAGCCAAAACGGCTTGGTGGAGCCTCCTATCTTGTACCTATTGAGGTTCGTAAGGAACGAAAATTATTTCTGGCCTTAAACTGGATTATTGAAGCTGCAGGAACCCGGTCTAATAAGACCTTCAACACGTTTGAAAAAAAACTATATACTGAACTTGTAGAGGCATCGGAAAATCAGGGAAATGCGGTTGCCAAGCGTGCACAAACCGAAAAGCTCGCAGAAGCCAACAAAGCCTTCTCCCATCTTAGGTGGTAAGACTTCACGTCTTGAGAATGACCTAATCTGTTTGTTTTTTTAGTTTCATAATTTTAAAGATACTATGGCACAAAATATTGTAACCAAAGATAGAAATGTCCCGCTGGACAAGATCCGCAATGTCGGAATCATTGCTCATATCGATTCGGGCAAAACAACTACTACCGAACGTATCCTTTTTTATACCGGAAGATCGTACAAGATCGGAGACATCGATGAAGGCACTACCCAGATGGACTGGATGGCGCAGGAGAGGGAACGCGGCATCACAATAGTCTCTGCTGCTACAACCACATTCTGGAAAGGAATGCGAATAAATATTATCGACACACCGGGACACGTAGATTTCACAGCTGAGGTTGAACGTTCTTTAAGAGTGCTTGACGGTGGCGTCATCGTCTTTGATGCCGAAGAAGGAGTTCAGTCCCAGTCGGAAACGGTTTGGAGACAGGCCGATAAGTACAAGGTTCCACGGATCTGTTTTATAAATAAAATGGATAAGCTCGGTGCTAATTTTGAAGGGACCGTTGAGGAGATCCGAAAAAGACTTGGTGCAAATCCCGTCGTCATGATTCTACCGATCGGTAAGGAATCTGAATTTAAGGGTGTGATCGATCTTTTAGCTATGAAGGCACTTGTCTGGGACAAAAATCCCCAAGGCACCGAATACTCAACAGTTGATATTCCCGAAGATCTTAAAAAACCTGCTGAGGTAGCGCGGGGAAAACTAATAGAAAAAGTAGCGGAGACCGACGATGCACTTCTTGATAAGTTTCTTCACAATAAGGAGATCAGCGTTGAAGAGATCAAAAAAGCCCTTCGTGCTGCTGTTATTGCCTATAAAGTAATTCCTGTCTATGGCGGAACCTCACTAAGAAATAAGGGAGTACAGCCTGTCTTGGATGCAATCGTCGACTATCTTCCCTCGCCTGCGGATCTTAAGGAAATAGAGGGTATAAATCCAAAAACAAATGAAAAAGAGATAAGAAAGCTTTCGCCTGATGAGAAGTTTGCAGCGCTTGCCTTTAAGATCCAGCTTGATCCGCATGTAGGAAAGATAACCTATGCAAGAATCTACTCCGGTACTCTGAAATCCGGTTCATATGTCTATAACGTCAATCAGAGCAAACAGGAACGGGTCAGCCGGCTTCTTCTTATGCATGCCAACCAGCGTGAAGAGATCGATACCGCTTATTCGGGAGAGATCGTCGTATTAGTAGGCCCAAAAGATACGAAGACAGGAGATACCCTTGCAGATCAGCAACATCAAATCCTTCTTGAGCAGATCAGCTTCCCTGAGCCGGTTATCTCACTCGCAATTGAGCCAAAGACAAAAGCAGATCAGGAAAAACTTTCGTACGCATTACAAAGGCTTTCCGATGAAGACCCTACCTTTAAAGTAAAGATAAACCATGAGACCGGACAGACCATCATGTCAGGTATGGGTGAACTTCATCTTGAGATTCTCGTTGATAGGATGAAGCGAGAAATGGGTATGGATGCAAATGTTGGTAAACCACAGGTTGCGTATAAAGAAACCGTCTCGAAAGAGGCTGATGCAGAGGCAAAATACATAAAACAAACAGGTGGACGGGGTCAGTATGGACACTGTCTTATACGAGTCAGGCCTCTTGGACGCGGAGAAGGATTTAGATTCCTTAACAAGATCAAAGGTGGAAATATTCCGGGGGAGTTTATTCCTTCCGTTGAAAAAGGAGTAATTGAGGCTATGGAAAAAGGAGTCCTTCTCGGCTATCCCATGACCGATCTTGAGGTAGAACTCTATGACGGGAGCGCCCATGATGTCGATTCTTCGGATATTGCATTTAAGATAGCAGGTTCCATGGCTCTCCAGGATGCTGCAAAAAAAGCAGGACTTCAGCTTCTTGAGCCGATCATGAAACTTGAGGTTACTGTGCCTGAAGAGTATATGGGAGTTACCATTGGCGACATATCAAGCAAACGTGGAAAAATCTTAGGTTCTGAAAAACGTGGAAACAGCACCGTGATCAAGGCATATGTCCCTCTTGGAGAACTTTCAGGATACGTTACAGTACTCCGCTCTCTTACCGAAGGACGAGGTATCCCTTATATGGAGCCTTCGCACTACGAGGAAGTTCCTCAAAATGTAGTAAAATCTATGGCAGAAAGCAGAAGCTAAAAAGCCATATGAAAGTACTTGTAATCTCCGACTCCCATCTGGACCAAAACTTCGAACGGTCAAAGCTATCCTTTTTAAAAAAACAGATTGAGTCTGTGGATCAGGTCATCATAAATGGAGACTTTTGGGAAGGCTACTACTTTACGTTTGACGAGTTTCTTAATTCTCCCTGGAAGGAGCTCTTTCCCCTTTTGAAAAAAAAGAAGACGGTCTACATTTTTGGAAATCATGATAAAGAGGTACTGTCCGATAAGAGAATCGATAAATTCTGCGATTCTTCTCATATGAGATATAAACTGCATACTCCCAACTACATATACGTTTTTGAGCATGGGAACAGGCTTGCTCCTTATCTTGATGATATTTTTAAAGTTAAAAAACTTCCTAAAAATCTGAATGTTATTCTGGGTGAGCTTGAGGGATTAGCCGTCCGCCTTTTTGGTGCAAAAGGACTTTCCTATCTTTATGGAAGATTTAACCTTTCGATCAAGGAAAAAATCAAATCAGAACTTAAGAAAAATGAGGTTTTGGTCACAGGACACACACATGTTGCTGAAGTTGACCTAAAGAATAAATATATAAACGACGGACTGATCAGACACGGCCTCGCCCACTATCTTATTATTCAAAACGGCATCCCTACACTCCACAAAGAGAAGTATCGCTGATTACTTAAAGCGGGTGACGTTTTCAATCTGGGAGTTTGAAAGATAGATGAAGTTCCCCTTTTCATCTTTAAGCACCGTCATCCTGAGCGTCATCTTGTAAACAGTGCCTGTGAAGTCCTTTACCTTGATCTTGTCTCCTACGCTGAACTGATCCTCAAAAACGATAAAAAAGCCGGCAATCATATCTTTAAAAAGAGTCTGAGCGCCAAAAGAAAAGGCCAGTCCAAGAATGCTTGCACCGGTGATAAGCGGCAAAATATTGAAGCCAAAATGCGCAAGCAACATGAGAAGTGCGGTGAAGAGAAAAACCGCGTCTATCATGTTTTTTAGGATTCCGCGGATTGTGCGCGTCTTTGCAAGCATATGGGCTTCGCTGGGAAATCTTCGCTTGATCCGTCTAAAAATGAAGTCAACCACCATTTTACAGATGAGGCTTAGTAGATAGGCTAAAACGATAATCAGTACCGCTGCTACCAGTTTATTTTGATCTTGGATCAATGAATTTAGTTGATTCATAGGATAATTCTACATGAAAAAGACGTCTTTTGTATGTGTCCTAAAAGCTACAGAAAATTGGAGGATTTAGATTATTCAGACGATCTAAATGATATAGTATTGTTATCAGGCAGTCTGTTTACCCGCTAAAAGTACCTTTGAAAAGCTTTGGACCGTCAAGACAATCTAAATTAACCCTAAAATTGGCCTGTTAAGACGTCGTTTAATTATAGCAATCACTACAGGAGCTTATCAGGACTTTAAGACCAGTGACAAGGGACAAGATTCGTGGTTATGGCGCTTTGCAACACAATATTCCCTGCCGTAGCTTATCAACCGGTAGGTAGTAATAAACCATTCCTTTTGCGGAATGATCTTTATAAGATCTTGCTCGATCTTGTTTGGATCTTTCTGACTGGATAATCCAAGTATATTTGCCAGCCTCTTTACATGGGTATCAACAGCCATTCCGACGTATTTTTTATATGCATTTCCCAGTACAATATTCGCGGTTTTTCGTGCGACTCCCGGTAACGTCAATAATTCCTCCATTGTGTCAGGCACACGCCCTTTATACTTTTCTTTGACGATTTTAGCCGTGGAAAGTATGTTTTTGGCCTTGGCTCTATAAAAGCCCGTAGAGTAAATATCCTTCTCAAGCTCCTCAGGTTTAGCTCTTACATAGTCGTCCAGTGTCTTATATTTCTTAAAAAGCTTGGCGGTCACCTCGTTGACCTTTTTATCAGTACATTGGGCGGATAATATAACAGCCACCAACAATTCCCAGGGGTTCTTATAGTTTAATACGATCTTAGCATGCGGATATAGTCTTTTTAATTCCTTTAAAACCACCTCTGCTCTTCTTTTTTTCTTTTCTAGATCTTTTTTTTCCATCTGCCTATTGTATCTGATAACTACGTGCGTCTTTCTTTAAGAAACCTTCCTTAACTAATCCTTCCAATGCTATGTTTAGCCTGTCACTATGGTATGGAAGATTAGTAAGTATATCTTTCTTTGTTATTGATCGTTCTTTAAGAATCAATCTTATAACTGCTCCGCGTACCTCTCTGTTTGAGCCAATAAAAGGTGTTTGTTTGATGTAATGACGGCTTTTTCGATTGGGGTTGGGAATGGTCTTTACAAGCATTGTTCCGTAGTCCATAAGTGCCCAGTACCACTCTCTTGGGTTATCTTTGTCTACTGTTTCTTTCACTAGAGGAATGATATCTTTGTCCCTTACCTGTTTTTTGTCTTGAAAAAAGAAATGCAAGAAAACCCGGCGGATGTTGGTCTCGACAAACACAGTGGGTTCATTATACGCAAAGGCTACTATTGAGCCTGCTGTCGCATGACCTATAGCAGGGAGCTTAACCAGCTCATCCGGACTGTCAGGAAGGTCTCCGTTAAGCTCATTTTCAACGGTTTTAGACAGGGCCTTGAGATAGAGCGCGCGCCTATTGTACCCCATCCCCTGCCATAGCCCCAAAACCTCACTATTTGAGGCTAAAGAGAGGGATTTGAAGGTTGGAAATCTTTTGGTAAATTCCGTAAATTTTTGAACAACTCTTAAGACTTGGGTTTGCTGCAACATGACTTCCGAAACCACGATCAAATAAGGATCTTTGGTCCTTCTCCACGGAAAATCCCGTTTATTTTTACTATAGTATTTCCAAATATCCCTCTTGAAGTTTTGAAGCTTTTTCGCAGAAACCCTCACGCTTATTTTAGAACTTGGGAATTTTTTTGGTTTTGTTAAGTTTATATATCAGTTTGCTTTCGGTCCATCCGCCATGTATCCGCATACCAAATCCTCCAAGAATTCCCGAAGTAACTGCTTCAAGTGAAGCTGAAACGTATTGACCCTGACTAAAATCTGTGCCTGCTTGTGCTGCAACTAGCAATCCAAAGACTACAAAACCATAGGGTGTAATTTCCCAAAGACTGTGTCTTTCTCTCCTTCTTCTTGTTCGCTCAACCATAAAGCTATTCTACTATTATTTCGTGCGGAGAGAGAGGGATTTGAACCCCCGTGTCCCTTGCAGGACGCATGGTTTTCGAAACCAGCCCGTTAGGCCACTCCGGCATCTCTCCTTGAGAAGTACTCTTATTGTATCAAATGCGGTCGTTTTCAGATCCGGAGTATGGATTTTTGAAGCTTCGCTATAGGCAGTACCTCTTCTTCTGTAGTGGTGGCTATAACCTGATGATTTTCGATCACCTTGAATATCAGTTTTCTGTTTTTGACATCAAGCTCTGAGAATATGTCATCAAAGAGTAAGATCGGGTCATTTCCGGTCTTTTCGCGGCAATACTGCATCTCGCCAAGCTTTAGCCACAAAATCGTTAATCTCTGTTCACTTCGGGATCCGAATCTGTGCACATTCTTTTCCGCACCGTCCATGAGTGAAATCTGGAACTCATCCTTCTGTGGTCCTATTACCGTACGGCGCGCTGCAAACTCGATCTCTCTTACTTCGCTTATTCTTTTTTTGTTGAATTCATTTTTAAGATATTCGATATGAAACTCCTTGGAATTTACCTTTGAATTTTTATTCAGAAAGTTAATATACTCCCCTCTTTTAAGAGTCACATAAGAAGCTTCGTTTTCAAGATAGGTATCCCAGAATACAAGCTCTTCTTCTGCCTTTTTTCTGTCTTCATGCTTCTCCAGCACCTTATTCCGCCTGCGAAGTGCCTTCTCGTAGTTATCAAGCCGTTTTTTGTACTCAAAGTCGTATATGGACAGATGTTTGTTAAAGTAGTCTCTCCTGCGCTCAGGTGACCCTGTCAGGATCTCTATCTGCTGCGGAGTAAATAATACTGCGCGTAGAAGTTCTTCGCGGTACTGAAATTGACGTTTTTTAGTGCGCCCTACAAAAAAACTCTTTTCGACCCGGGCATTTTCCCCCAGTTCTTTTTTAACCAGAATGATTTTAAAGGACAGTTTATTCTTGCCGTTTACGAGCTCTATCTCAACGCTTCCGTGGCTTTTGGTATCAAACTTTAAAAGCTCGACCTCTTTAGATTCGCGGAATCCTACACCATTGAGTCCAAAATGTACGGCTTCCAAAAGATTTGTCTTGCCCTTGGCATTTTCTCCGATTATTATGGTGAGATTATTATTGAATTCGACGGTTTTCTCTTTGAAGTTTCTGAAGTTCGTCAACCGGAGCTTCTTGATTACCATCCCTTATCTCTTAAAAAATATCCTGTCCGATTCCGAAAATCTGCGATATGATCCTTGCTGCCAGATATGAGGTAACGAGTAAAAAAAAGCCTACAAGTGCTGCTGTAATTTTTGCCCTTCCTTTTTTTACCTTTTCGGCATTTCCACCTGAAAGCATGAAGTCATAGCCTCCCCAAACCAAAATCAAAAAAAGTATGATTCCTGCCAGTGGAATAACTACCAATAATACCCTGTTTATTATTTCTCCGATTGTCCAGTTTGTGCCCTTTTCCAAAGGACCGGTGACGGTTTCTCCCCCTATTTTGATCGATTGCGCAAGTGTTTTTATCATTTCCTACCAAGTGATTGTAATACTTTTAGAAATAAAATACAAAACAGGTTTATAAGAAGTGTGACGAAAAGAAAGTAGTTGATGCTTGAGAAAAATTGAGCAAGTCTTCCCAAAGCTTGTGTATTTTGAACTACAAAATCTATCTTGATATCAAAGATATAAAAGACAGCGATGGTTAAAAGTAAAAACGGCAAGAAATAGAGAAAATCCACTAGATCCTGTTTTGAAGAAAACATATTGGTTGAGATCGTAAATATCAGATAACCCAGGAGGATATTTAAGAAAATACTTTGAGCCGGAAATAGACTGAAATATGCCAATAAAGCAAAGATCAGCAATCCTACAAAAAGCGGAGCTATTCCTGCGATGATACCACGTACCGGATCTTTTCTTTCGTATAAGACCTGTCCGAGTTCTATGCCTTTTTCGTGAATCCTTGGAAAGATTTTCACATCGTGGACCTTAAGACCCAAGGCAAGTGCCGCAATCAGATGTGAGATCTCATGAATAAGGGTGCCGGGAAAAAAGATAATAGAAATGATAAGGGCGATCGTATGATCGCTTTTAATAAATCTGCGTGAAGTAATAAAGAACTCTTTTATGGTAAATCGGGAGACGAAATATACTAAGAGCAGTTGAAGGAAAAAAAGTGAGAATTGAATGTTTTGACCTGTCATGGTGTCTGCGTCGGAGCTTGGCTTGGGCCGGGTGTCAGATTTGAGGGCGTTATGGTCCCGCTTGGCGTGGAAACAGGAGCTTCGGTGGGACTGGGAGATGGCGTCTCTGTTGGGATTTCCGTAGGTATCCGGGTTGGCTGCACCGTAGGAACCTGATTGTTTTCCTGTCCTTGTCTATTTTGTTGAAAGAGAACCAAAGCAACTATCGCCAGAACTATGACAGTCACCACTGCAATGACGATGAGGATTGTTTTGGTCTTTTTATGTTTTTCCGGACTAAGGGTAAGCGGTGTAAAGTTTGTTTTAGGCATAGGTTGACTTGATCGGCTTATTTCATATAGAATCAAGTAAAGCCGGCATAGTCAATTTTCGCTTAATTTGACTCTGTTGTCAATCTTGATGGATAACCAAATGAATAAATTCATAGTCGGCGGCCTTGTGTTGCTCATTCTGATAATTTTCTTTACTCTCATAATCACTTCTTTTGGCAACAATAATCAAGGTTCGCGTGCAAATATCACTCCTATTCCAACCCAGTTTGTCAGCAATTCCCGGTCTTCCGGCTCTTCTCAAAATAACCTTGGTGGTCAAACCGGATCATTATCAAAATCAAGGAGGACTATTACAGACTTTTCTACTCTTAAGACATTCTCTCCAACTCAGGTCACTGACACCAATGATCTCCAAAAAAAACTCCCTTATTCCTCTGCTGATTTTGACATTAAGTATTCAGAAGGTACCGGGCAGTATTTCGTACAGCTTAAAACTCCCGGCGCTTTGGATTCTCTGAATAAATATCTTGAGGAAAATAAACTGACCAACCTAAGGAAAGAATTTCCCGATCTTTTTGTGATAAGCAGGGATTCCGTTGATCAGCAATTGCTTCAAGAGGAAGAGGAACTGATAAAGGCCAGGACATCACAGGCCGCGACTGCCCCACCTATCACGCCCCCTGCCGGAAAAACCTCTCAGCAAAAAGATTTAGCGCTTGCAACCCGATTACAGGAGGTTGTGAAGAAACTTGGAGAAAAACAACAGCCCTCTGCACCATCCGGTAAAGGTAGTACTGGAGGCGGGTCGATCGCCAATCCCAATGAACTGGATAAGATTTTTAACGAGGCCGGCTCCAAAGTAGGAACGCCGCCGAAGATGCTTAAAGCCATCATGAGTATCGAGTGTGGAAGATTATTAAGCACGTCGGATGCTGAAATTTTGGCATGGTCAGCCCCCGGAGCAGGACTTCCGTCCGGACACGGATGTAGACAAAATCAGGGAGGGTATGGCGCCTATGGACCTATGCAGTTTGTGCCGGGGACATTTGCTAGATATGGATCTGCGGTCAACAGGATCGGCGGGTATACCCATACCCCAAATATTCAAAATATTAAGGACAGTGTCTATGCTGCAGCCGAACTTTTCTTATTAAACAGTAATGGAGGTTCCGGATCCAACTGGACTCTTGAGCAGATGAAGCGGGCGTATGTCTGCTATGCAGCCGGATGCCGTCAGTATGATTCAGGCCAGCTTGGTGCTGATACCGAAAGGCTCTTCGCTACCTTCCTCGAGCGTTATAATAGTTATTAAGCATGAAAAATCTTTTCGGGTATAAGCATCTTGCTCTGGCTTCTGTCAGTCTTGTCTTATTTTTGTTTTTTGCAGTATTACTAAGCAGTCTTTTTAGAAGAAATACAGCGCCCGGAGGCACAGCGCCTACTCTTATTCCCACACAGTATTCCAACCGGCCCGGAGGATTTGAGGGAGAGGTCCTTCCCACGCTTTCTGACAACGAACAAAACGGTACTACAAATACAGAGAGAAAATTTTCAGCAGATCAATTGAAGCGACTGCAGAGATTCAATAAAGATATCCCCTACTATTCCGAGGAATTTGATATCGGTTATTCAAAGTTGCTTGATAAATACTTTGTGCAGTTAAAGGGAGCAGGATCACAGGAGAAATTCAAAGAGTACCTAAGAAGTATGGGCATGCTTGATATCGCAAATGTATACCGTGATTTTTTTGTGATCGGAGAGGACAAGGTCTATAACCAGATACAGGATGCTGAGGATGCATATCTCCAAACCCAACAATGAACAAAGCCATTTTAATCACCGCAGGAGTTTTGGTTATACTGATTGCTTCTTTTTTATTTATCACACGCTTTACTAATAATCCCGGGAAGAATAAAGCAAAAATTTCTACTGCACCGACCGTAGCCCCGGCTATTGCCAAGCGGTATCCTGATGTGACCACAGAAGATGAGTTTGCTTATAGTCAAAAAGAACTTGATCAGCTTAATGCTTTTAAATCGAAACTTCCGTATTATTCCTCGAATCTTGAGATTGCTTATGACAGCGACACCGGTCTTTTTTTCATCCGTAAAAAAACAGGTGCTGCTGATGAAGAGCTTTCAAAAATATTAAAAGAAAACGGACTCGAAGAATTCTTTGCGAAAAGGTCAGGTCTTTTTGTGATTACCGAAGATCCGATTGCTGACGCCATAAAGCAGGTAAAAGAAATCCTTGATCAGATTCAAAACGACGCAGTTTTAGCAGAACGTGGCGTTCCGATCAAGGGTGAGCCTATATCCGGTGGTTCGGATGGATCAACTCAAAAACAAGATATAGAATTTGTAAATAAAATATTGGAAAATGTAAAAAAACTCGAGGTTACGCGTACTCCTGCTCCGACCAATCAACCACAAAATACACCTAAACCAACTCAAAAACCGCCTTCGTCAAAAAATAGTCAATCAAAACCTTCAACTCCGTCAAGCAAGGGATCAGGAGGAGGAAACTGTAAAACCGGTGGATATCCTTTTGCCGACCGCAATCAAAACCTAATCGGAAGACCATATCAAGGAACTCATACGCTCGGCAACTGGCAGTCTGATAATGCAGTGGATCTTGGGACGCCGATTGGAACTCCGGTCTGTGCGATAGGAGCAGGTACTATTGGAAGAATAAAGATGAATGATCCTAATCCGAGCAGTAGATATGCCGGCATTTCGGTTTATCTCCAATTATACGGAGTACAGTGGTGGTACACCCATCTTTCAAGTATTGCACCCGGAATCGCTACCGGAACACAGGTAAAATCAGGCCAGATAATCGGTTATTCAGGCGCGGCTAATGGAGTACCTCATCTGCACCTTAGTGTCAGTGGAGGAAATCCAGTGTCATTTCTTGGACTGTAGATATATATGAATAAAATAATCATAGGAGCAGGAATAGGATTAATAGTTCTTATTGCTTTTACTCTTTTTATTACCGGCTTGACCAACCGGTCCGGCCAGACTGCACAAAATCAAACCACTCCTATTCCAACCAGGGGATTTGGACCAAACGCAGGATCACAAGGACAAAGTTCTAATACTACATTTTTTGATCTAAAAGCTGATTCTTCTACCTTTAAACAAGCTTATAACCCTAAACGTACTGGTACCCTCAATTCCTCTGAGCAACAAAGGCTTGAAAAATTTCTGCAGATCGGTGATATTGAGACCGAAGATTTCAAGCTTGCTTATTCTCCTTATCTAAACCAGTTTTTCGTACAGCTAAAGACCGAGAACGGGGAAAAAGCACTTGATAAAGTTCTTGCTGAGAATAATATACTTGATCTGAAAAAAAAATTACCTGATTTGTTTGTAATTACTGAAGAAGATCCACGGGATGCAATCGCCATTACTGAAGATCAGACGAAGAAAGCTCTTGGTGAGGAAAGTATAAATGCACGGGGACCGACCGGAAAAACCGCACAGCAAAAAGATATTACGTTTACGACGGTTATGCTGGGTCAGGTAAAGGAGCTAGAAAAACCGAAGAAGCCAGCTGATCCGGCTTCAGGCTCTGGTCCTTCAGGCAAAGGTGTGAATTGCAGCGGTGCTAAAGGAAATGAGAAAATCTTGTGCGCTGCAAGAGCCTACGACGGACTTCCTTACAAAAATAGCGGTCCCGGAGCTTCTTTTGGCCATCCCCCATCTGCTTGGGTCCAAGGATATGAAGGCGGCAATCCATCTTTTAGAAATCTTGATTGCAGTGGTTTGGTAAATGTAGCTATGTATAAAGCGTTTGGACAGGATATGAATGCATTTTCCGGCACATATTATGGCGATGGTCGATATAGACATGTTACCCTCCAAGAAGGACGTCCGGGTGATATTGTCCTTATGGGTGGACCAAACGGTGTAGGAAACGCAGGCCATGCTGCTATCTTTGAGAGCTTTGACGGAAACCACCTTCAAATCTTCAACTCTGCAGGACGGGGTGTGAGGTCTGAGACCGGAGATTGGATGAAGACAAGAGTTGGATTTCAGGTCGTTCGTTATGTCGGCTCCGGAAGCACTCCTTGATTCTAAACGTCCGTTGACAACCTGTCGAGAAATTCACTACAATGAAATCAATGAAGGCGTTTTTAGGTAGGGCTTTTGGTAAAGCGCAAAAAGTCCTCATAGCGTTTTTTATCTTCGTTGGCCTTTTGGCACTTTTTTCTTATTTTTTCGTAAAAGACACTCCGCGGGTAAATCTTACTAATGAAAATAAAACACGAGAGGAAATCTACAGCGTAATTAATGATCCTAAGACTAATGGTAATCCTGTTGGGAAACTTTCAATATTTGCTTACAGGTCGCTTTTGTGCGGATTGATTGGTGAAGCTTGTACCGAAAATCCTTCGGATGGAGATAAAAACTTCGAAGGAAGTCTTTATGGACAGGCTGTGAATTGGATTGTCCTCCCCTACCGCAACCCACCGGCTTCCGGCCTTTATTGGGCATACGACGGTCTTCAAAACGCAGGATTTATTTCTAAAACACACGCCGCCGAGGGCATAGGATTCGCGTCTTTAAAACCGATTCAAAATATGTGGAAAGTCTTCCGAGACTTTGCTTATCTATTAATCGTACTCGTCATTATGACCATAGGATTTATGATTATGTTCAGAGTAAAAATTAATCCGCAGACTGTAATCCGCTTGGAAAATTCTTTGCCGCGCATTGTGCTCGCACTTCTGCTTATCACCTTTTCTTTTGCCATTGCAGGATTTCTTATCGACCTTATGTATCTGGTCATAGTAGTTGCAATAAGTGCAATAGCGCAGGTAAATATCGGACGACTCACACCAGCAGATATTCCCAGCCTTCAAAACAAATATATCGGCGCCGGAATGTTTCAACTCTGGCCGTTTGAAGGAGACCCTTTTCAGGTTGGACTCGCATTGGTCAATGTGCTTCCGGGCATCGTAAGAGGAATATTCAAAGGTCTTATTGCATTTGTAGTGGCAAGAGCAATCACTCATGTTATAAACACTCCGGATACCGGATTAAGTCCGGCAAAAATGCTTGGCGCATTTAAAAACCAGGGTGCCGGTGGAGGCTTTAATCTTTCTTTCTTAGGAGGAGCTGAAGGATCTGTCAATTTTGGAAATTTGATAGATATCCCTATTACCGTAATAGATCTTATTCTTTTTCTCGGATTTTTCACGTATGCTGCCGGAATATTAGTCGGACTTATCTTTGCTTTGACGCTGTTTGCGTTACTTTTCCGGCTTCTCTTCGTAGTTTTTTCCGCATACATCAAAATCTTACTGCTCGTAATATTCTCCCCATTGATCTTTCTTATAGGAGCGATACCCGGCAGAAATATGGTTTCGTGGTGGTTTAAGAATATTCTGGCAGAGCTATCAACCTTTCCGATAATTATAGTTATTATGCTGATCGGTTATGCCATTACAAACAGTCCTTTAGCTGATGGAAGATTTTTCAAACCTCCATTCTTATATGGTATCGATCCCGAATCATTGGCAGTACTTATCGGCATGGGCGTGGTACTAATGCTGCCTAACCTACTGAAAAAAATTAAGGAAGTCGTATTCGGCATTAAAGGCCAAGGTCTTGGCATATCTGCAGGCCTGTTCTTCGGCGGAGTAACAGGTGCGTATGGCGCGGCTACACAGCAGCTAAGTACATACTACTACTCGTCTCAAGCTCTTAAATCGATCGGGGAAGCAAGACAGAATAAGAAAGGTATCTTTGGATTGTTTAGCGGTGGCGGTGGCGGTGGCGGAAAAAGCGGAGGAGGACCAGCAACTTACACCTGAGCACACTAACTAAATCCAGGTATAGCGAGAATATTTACTCCTATCACTCTTAGGATAAATATCGAGAAAAGTATAAGAATTAATCCGATTATACAGTTCGTGAGATATTCTCTCCCCCTCTTAAGTCTTTCAGCGTTACCTTGAGAGGTTTGCAAGATAAATGCAGAGTACATTATGCATAAGAATGCTACCCCTCCGGCAAGACCAACCCCGACTCCAAAAATATCTGCTACAAATTTTCCGAATTTGAAGTCAATGCAGCCAACAGCTGTCCAGATACCGTGCTTGTGACAGTCCACGCACCGATTTCGCTCTGATGCGTCATTAATGGCTGTACACAAACGCTCGAGCTGAAAGTTTTCCGGATTCAGACAGGTACACCGATCTCTGCTTCTGATATCACTTGGGACTCCTTCTGCGCAAGGTGGGCGGCCCAGGATTGATGCTGTTTTATCTTGAGTCCAGTCAATCACAGGATCAGCAACAAGCGAAATCATTGCGTTTAACGGTGATGCCAGTATATCTATGACAGTGCCGAGTACAGGAATATCAGGTGTCGGGAGTTTAAATTTCTCAAGTGTTATCTCCTTTTTGCAACATTTTTGACCGATCTCTCCACATTGATAAGTGTCTTTCAGTTTCTTTCCGATGTCATCTTGAGCAAACGTAAATTTGGGAGTAATTAAAAAGAAAGAAATTGCAAAAAGTAATATGAAGGAGAACAGTTTGCCGAATCCCATTTTTACATTATAAGAGGTCGTGTTGAAAAGTACTAATTCAAATTTACTACTTTTCCTGCTCTTTATATGCTGCCCTAAACTGCATGTAAATCAATAAGGCAATAATCAAACCTCCAATCGGAATCCTGGATTCTAAATTTCTTGAAAAATTATTGGCTCCGACAGCTTTCATAAACATTCCCATATGAACATCGTGTTCTGACTCGTACACCGGCTTCGTCAGATTAATCCGTCCACCGGAATATTTTCTTAAGAAGTTTGCGACAGGGCCGTCATTCGGTGCTTTCTTTTTTATTTTTTGTACAGGCTTCCTTAAGTTTATTGCTCCACCACTGACTCTTCTTAAGATTCGGGCTGACAACGTCTGTATATCCCTGTATCCTTCTTTGCTTATATCTTTTTGAGTCCAGGGCACCTGACACATTTCGGCAATTAACCGTCCCATTGTCATAAGATCTTCACCGTCAAGTGAAGTAGTGGGACGGGCTATGTGATGGGTGTGCACATCTGATGCAAGAGATGATTGAGAACCATGACGTTCACGGGTAAGGGCTTCTACAACGGTACCAAGTCCTTTTACGCGGTAAATCCTATCCTTTCCAAGCATTCTTTCCAGGAAAATTCCCATACGTACCGCAATCCTTCTTCCTTCCATAGGATCAACATTTCTTCCGTATGCATCCGATACTGCCTTTACGGGTTTCAACAGTTCAACTAATTTTTCCTGCATTGCGGGGCCGCCTTGGACGCCGCTTAAGACCAGAGCCGGAATTGCATCTTGTATTAACTTTGAGAATTCAGGATTCATCTGCGTTGCAATGACATTTGCTTCGTTCGTGGCACGAGCAGGTACTCGCCTACCAGCCTGTGAAAGTAAAAAGTCCGAGAAATCAAAATCGTTTCCGCCGATGAGATATTTTAGAGTTCCTATATTACCTACCAAGAATCCTGCGTATCGTTCCTCTAATTTCTCCGGCGTTCTATCGTGTGATCTCCGATTTCCGGGATCAGTTAATCGGGATCTATCGGTTCTATTGACCTCGCCATTTAGATGTCTCCAGAATTTTTTTAAAAGTCCGAAATATTGCTCGTCTGTCAGTCCGTCTAGATTGTAATTTGTCCCTTGAGCGTCGGTAAATTTGACCAAAGATTTTCTGCTTAGATTGAAATATCTCTCAAGCTCGGTCCTGGATTCGTCAAAATCGCTCTCGTTAAAATATTCATCGCCTAGCGCAGCCTCACGGTTATGTTTTCTCCACGCATTTTTCTCGGTGAGCTGAACCGAGGTTACAAAGAGTTTCATCACGTGGTTGTGTATGTACTCCATAGGAAGATCTTCGAACTCCCCCTGGCTTCTAAGCCATTCCGACATAGCATCATCAATAAATCCCTCGTTTTGCGGCGTGTATCTTGGCATTTCCAGACCGATCCATTGGGATAGACTAATTTTTGAGATTCTTTCGAATATATATTTTTGATACATTTCTTTTCTAAAGCGTTCGTGATCATTTGCAAATCTGTTGCGGGTTTCGCTTGGTAGTCTGCTCCATACATCATCACTGTCAAAGAATGCCATAAGAGCGTGTGAGCCTTTTTTCTTGATTTCCTCAAGGGATCCTTGAAGATTCACAGTAGAAGAGGATAACTCGGGATTGCCGTTATATTTCACGTATGCCTTGATCTGATTAAATCTCCACCCTCCCCGGAACATCATGTCTACCGAATTAGCTTTTAAAAATTCCGAAAACGTGACGTTGTTTGGGTCAAAACGCTCAAGCAGTTCGTTTCTACCCGTAAAGTAGGACTCTTGTATCGCGTCTCTTATATCGTATATTACACCGTGGTGGAACATACCATTAAATTCATCCCGGCTGTACGCTCCCTTAAACTTCTTAAAATTTCTTGGAGCATATGCATATCTCATTGCGTGAAATATATCGGGAACACCGAATCTCTCCAGCGTAAGATCCAGATCTAGCTGACCGAGCATTCTTTCAAAACCGGATGCGTGCATACTATTAAAAGTTAATTTTGTTGTCGTACGCTCATACTCTTTTTTTTGCACTTCTTTATAAATTATTTTCCCTTTGTCGTCTTTCAAAGCCTTACCATCTTCATCCCTTGCTATTTCCATTTTGGGTTTTCCACGGGAATTCAGCTCTGGTACCGGATTTCCGTGTTCATCAAATACAGGTACCCATTTCTCCTCAAAGCTCATCGGCATGCGGGCAGAAAGCAGTGTGCCCCAGTACTGGCCGGTGACGCCTTTTGAGATCGAACTTGCCATACGGGTAAGTCTTCTTACTCGGTTTTTTACCGTTTGGCTTACTTCTGCCTGTCCCGGATCAGGTGCATGTCTGGCTAATAGCTCCCGGTATACTGAACTTTGCGCGAAATCCAGCTGAGTAACCTCATCACGGTTGCCAAACGAGGTCGGCGCGATATGTCTTGACAGACCTAGTTCGGATTTAAGTGCCGAATGATAAAGATTGTATGCATCCGTAAGTTCTTTTTCGTCACGAAATAGTAAATCCATATCTTTAAGATTTATGCGCTCGGCTTGCTCGGCTAATGTCTCCCACTTCAATCCCAGTTCAACGATTGCCTCGGTATTATGAAGGGATTCTGTGAGATTTTTTAAGGTAACCATTCTGTTTACGAGATGAAAGCCAACAGCATCTGAGAGCTCCGGATTGAGTTTACCCTCATGCGATAATTGTT
>JANWJL010000003.1 GCA_025451885.1 Candidatus Microgenomates bacterium | reverse complement strand
GGTATGAGATTCAACCGTGCCTGGGGAATCGGCATTCCACATTTCTCACAAAGGCCGTATTTACCTTTTGAGATCTTTCCAAGTGCGATATCGATGTCGTCCAATTTCCGCTGTAGAGCCTTGATCTGGGCTTGTATGGTGTCGTGGCCTACCTGTTCTCTGACGTCGGTATCTATGGCGGCGTTGTCTGAAGCGTGGTCAGGATCGGAGAACGGGTCTTCTCTTTTGAGCTCTTCTACACGGAGCACCAGCTTGTCCTTCTCTTCCCTAAGATTCGTGTTGAACTTTTTGATGATGGATTTTGCCGGTTTTTTTGCCATGTTTTTTTCTAAATAAATGACCGAAAAACGAAAATATGGAACCTTTGAAATAATATAAAAAGTAAATGACAAAAGTCAAGAGTAAACAAGCAGAGATGATGAAATGAAAACTAAATCCGAAGAACTTTACCTGTCCTGTCTTCAGAAAATCGAATGCTAGATATACCAGTGAAAAATAAAGTCCGAAAAAAGCAAGATTAAATCCCTTTGCGTATTTCTCACGGCGTATGGAAAACATAAGTTTATATGCTATAAAAGCCGCAAGGAAAAACAAAAGCCCTTCGTACAAGGAGGTCATATGCCTTATTCCATCGACACCTGCGTATCTAAGACCGACCGGAAGGGTTGTCTTTGCCCCAATCTCTGCTCCGGACAGAAATGCCCCGAGCTTTCCGAATCCCAATGACAAAAACGTTGCGGGGATGATGTAATCAACACTTTCGGAAAAACGGATCTTCTTTGATAAGGAAAAGAGATAAAAACTTAAAAAACCACCGGCGATGAACCCATATAATGAAAGACCGGGATATCCGTTTATCAGTAAAAATTTGGCAACATTAAAACCGAACTGATCAAAATGAAGTCCGACATATACCAGTCTTGAAAAAAAGAGCGCTCCAAGTAAAGAGGCAAACAAACCATCGAAGATGTCCTCCTCTTTGTACGAAGTCAGAAGAAAACTCTTCCACAGCATAAATGATCCCCAGAAAAACGCAAGCAACAGGAAGATGCCGAATGTATATATCTTGAGAAACGGCAGATTAATAAGTACAGGAAGCATATATTAGGGCCTTGTTAGAATGAGTATAGTATAGTATATCAAAGATGAAGAAAAAGATTCTGATCGTCAGCGATTTTTATCTCCCCCACTGGACCGGAATAGTTAAGTCCGTAGCGTACATGAACGACAGCATGAAAAAATGGTTCGATATCACGGTCCTGTGTACCAAACATAAAAGTGGTTTGCTTAAAGAGGAAATAGTTGACGGAGTACGGGTCATACGATCCCCGGTGCTTTTTTCCATAAGCCGTGCTAAGATATCGCTCCTAATGCTGCCTACTATCATACGGAATATTTCTTCCTCTGACATCGTCTTCGTAAACTCCCCGTCCGTCTATATAACCTTTACCGCGGTATGGGCGAAACTTTTTGGAAAAAAACTATTCGTCTTTCACCAAGGAGACCTCACTCTTCCTAAGGGATTTGGAAATATCATCGTTGAAAGACTTTTTGATCTATCATCTGTGATTTCTTGTTTATTGGCAGATAAAGTCTTTTGTGCAACAAAAGATTACGCAGAACATTCACGTGTTCTTTCTCGTTTTATGAATAAGTTTGAAACGCTTCCGATCCTTGCAAGGAAAACAGCGAAACCCTCTTTCAATACAAAATTGAAATCGGTTGAGAAGTTGAAAAGGCAAGGATATGTGATCTTTGGTTTTGCCGGACGGTTTGTAGAGGAAAAAGGTTTCGATCTGCTTCTTCAGGCTATACCGGATGCCTTAAAGAAAAATCCGAAGATCCATTTTATTTTTGCCGGAGATCTAAATGTTTCGTATGAAGACTTTTTTGAAAAAAACAGATCGTCATATGAAGCTGTTCAAAAGCACATAACAAATGCCGGACTTTTGGATGAAAAATTACTGGAAGGATTTTATCATCTCGTAGATGCTATTATCATTCCCTCACGGTCCGACTGCTTCCCTACAGTCCAGGTCGAGGGAATGATCCGCGGTAAGCCGGTTATCGTAACCGATATTCCGGGCGCCCGGGTACCGGTGAAGGAAATAGGATTTGGAATTATTATTCCACCTGATGACGTTGCAGCTATCAGCAAAGCAATTATTTCAACGTCAAAACAAAAAGAAGAGCTTCAGAAACAATATGAAAACGTTAAGAACTATTTCAATTTCAAAAGGGATGAACAGATCGTTAAAAAACATCTTGCAGGCTGAAATCGATCCGGCATTTGCAAAACGTTCGGAACTAATATTTCAGGAGGTTGAAAAACAAAAGCCCCAAAAAATTCTCGATGCCGGATGCGGTCGGGGTTTCTATCTTAAGTCCCTCTCTTTTTATCCGTTTATAATAGAAATCCATGGTGTCGACATCAATGAATCACATATCAAGAAGGCTAAAACCATATGCGACGACAAGCGTACAACGGTAAAAAAAGCATCGCTCTACTCTCTTCCCTACCCCGATAATTATTTTGATTTTGTCATCTGCTCTGAGGTATTAGAACACTTGAAAGATGATCGAAAAGCGCTTAAAGAAATAAAAAGGGTACTAAAACCTAAGGGTACCCTTATCATCACGGTGCCAAACATTATCTTTCCTTTTTTATGGGATCCGTTGAATTGGTTTTTGATGAGCTTGCTACAGATTCATATAGATAAAGAAATCTGGTGGCTTGCAGGTATCTGGGCAGACCATGAGCGGTTATATGAAAAAGGTCAGTTGAGAAGTCTGCTGGAAACAACCGGTTTTAAGGTTAACGAGCAAAAGCTTCTGATCCGCTGGTGCTTGCCGTTTTCACATTTTCTGCTTTATGGAATAGGTAAAAATCTCGTAGAAAGATTCGGTGCAAAAGAATTCGACCGGTTCTCATTTAATAAAAAGCCGGCATCAACATTTCTAGCTAAATTATTTCGTCTTCCTCAATTATTAGAGGTTAAAGAACCCAAGACAACCTCTGTGATTATTTTTATGAAGTCCGTAAAGGAGGCCTAAGAAGCTCTCTTAACTCGTCGGCACTTACTGAAAACTTGCTGTATTTATTTGAGCCTTCACCAGGGACTACTATATTTATAGAACCGTCATTTTTTTTGTCGTTCTCCATGTATGCTACCGCTCTATCCGGACGAACTGACTGAGGAGGTACGATAGGCAAGCCCGCATCTACTAACAAAAAGATCATATCATCCCGCAGAGCTTCGCTCATCAAACCTCTTCTTACCGCAAGCCCACTTTCCAGCACCATACCTATTGCTACTGCATCCCCGTGCGAAATCTTTGCGTCTCTTTCTATTCCATGACCGATGGTATGGCCGAAATTAAGCACCTGTCGTATCCCATCATCATACGGATCTTTTTCCACTATCGCCTGCTTTGTTTTGACGCAGAACTTGATTAAATCTTGTATGTAATCAAGGTCGACTTCAAGATCTTCGCCAAACATTTTGTTGAAATCGATTTTTTCGACGAAATTAGGATTGATGACCGAGTACTTGACCACTTCGGCCCAGCCGCTTCTCATTTCATGAAAAGGCAATGTTCTTAAAAATGAGGGATCAATCACTATTGCGATTGGATCATAAAATTGTCCGACAGTATTTTTTCCTCCCTCGGTATTTAATCCCACTTTTCCTCCTATTGAACTGTCAACCTGTGAAAGTAAAGTTGTGGGGACCTGTATATATGGAACGCCTCTTTTGTAGGTTGCCGCAACGTGACCAGTAAGATCGCCTACCGTGCCTCCGCCGACCGCAACTAAGACAGCGCTTCTGTTTGCACGGCTCTGTTCAAGAAGGTTAATAACGTTCTCATATGTTTTGAAGGACTTCGCTTCTTCACCCTCAGGAACGACGATGCCCTTCGGTCTTCTAAGACCTGCCATCTGAAATCGTTTTACCAACATAGGAAACTGAGTGTTTCCAAATTTGTTATCTACGACCAAAAAATAATCTCTTTCTTTTGCATCGGGTAGAAGACGCGGAGACATGATTATATCCGGCAGCATTGAAGCAGAACCTGTCTCAATCATTACCAACGGCTTCCTGTTTGGAATACCTCTGTCACGCTCTGTCATGATTGCGCATTATAGCATCTTCTTGAAGATCATGACTTTGGGATGGTCGTAAACCGTGAATGCTTCTTCAGACCATTGATCCGGAAATTCAAAAGGGATTCCCAGGTACTTGAATGAGGGATACGATGTAAATTCCGCAACTTTTTTGTACTCTGTTTTACCGGCAAATAAATCTTTATAAAATTTGCTCATCAGAGGATATTGCTCCGGTACCTCCACGATGCTTCCGTAACCTCTGTTTGATGATAAAACGTAGTAATTTCCTTTTTGTAATAAAGTTCCGATCTGATTCCACTTTTCGGTATTGTCAGGCGCAAAAACCGGGAGTTCGGAAATCAGATACGTTTTGTGGCTCGGCATGGATAAAGGCAGCGAATCGTCCCAGTGTTCTGTCAGCATCATACTTCCGTCCTTAGCGTTCTTATAGATCCAGTTTGAAGCATCGTAACGGGTATGATTGCGAAGATAAATGGACATAAACGCAAGCGGCCATAAGACCGAAACTACTATTAAGACATAACAAGTAGTACGCCATATTTTTTCTTTTTGATCAAAAAGACTTAGTGCTCCATAAGCAGCGAATATAGCGAAAAACGGATAGAGCGGGAAAAAATACCTCATGCTCTGTACCAGCTGAAGTGACTGGTAGAGAAAAATTACCATAGTCCAGGTAAGCAGTATTAAAAGCGGCTGAAGTAATTTCTCTTTAGATTCTCTAAATACTGTTTGCACAAATATCTCAACCATACCCAGAACCGTCAGGATAAAATATCCCACACCCAGCCCGAAAAAAGCAAGATTGGTCAGTGAAAATATGACCGGTGTTTTTTTAGCCCATTGAAGACCCGGGGGATACCCTTCTGTCACCGACTGCAAAGATTTCAAGGTTTTCAAGCTCTCCAGATAATGTTTGTTTGGAAGCG
This sequence comes from Candidatus Microgenomates bacterium, assembly GCA_025451885.1. Taxonomy (GTDB): domain Bacteria; phylum Patescibacteriota; class Microgenomatia; order UBA1406; family GWC2-37-13; genus 2-01-FULL-40-42. The sequence continues at coordinate 6,206 of JANWJL010000003.1, read as the reverse complement.
GATTGAAAAAAAATGCAGTTTCAAAATAGTAAGGACTGGCGATCCGCAGCAGCGCATAGGAGACAATTCCAAAGCTAAGAATAGACAACCACCACCTCTTCTGATTTTCAAGAACCAGAAAATAAATGATCGGAGGAAGAAAATAAACGGCATTAACTTTTGATGAAGCTGCGAGCGCAAAGAATATCCCGGAGAGTATCACTGTCTTTTTTTCGGTAGCAAAATAGAGTGATGCCAGAAGAAAGGTCGAGAGAAACGTATCCACGGTAAAAAAGTGTGAAAGCTGTATTGGAAGTACGGCAATGGCATAGAAAAACGAAGCAAGATAGGCCAACCGCTCATCTTTATTTCTCTTCAATTGAAATCTGCGGACAAGAAAAAAAACGAGAATTATATTTAATACATCGAGAAATGCGCTGAATCCCCTTCCCTGTAAAGTAAACGAACTGTAGTTGTCGTTATTAAATACCATTGCCAGAAGTTTATTTATCAAAACCGGAAAGGTACCGTATACGTAAAACGGGAAGCCAATGTTTGTCGGATTCAATGATGAAATCTGGGGATTGAGGTATCCTGCAAAAGCTTTCGGAAGTTTCATTGCATCTCCGACCATCGTAAGAAATCGTTCGTCAGGATGAAGATGAAAACCCTGGTCCCAGTTAAGACCAATAAGTCTTAAGATCAATCCGATAATAATAATTGCAACGAGAATAAGACGCTTCCTTTTGAAGAAATGCATTATGTTGATTATAGCGTACAAACATTCCCGATCGTCTTTTATTGAAGTATCGATTATATACAGTACAATAATGTGATGCAGAAAAAACTCCGTGTCGGATTCGATCTCGACGGTGTACTTTTATACAATCCTGCACGGATCGCAAGGCCTCTTGTGACCTTTATAAAACAATCACTTTTTCATGCGAAAGAAACCAAGTTTTTTATCCCGAGCACTCCTCTTCAAAACCTAATCTGGCGGATATTCCATTACTCCAGTCTGTTCCCAAATTACGGTATAAAAGATATAAAAAAACTGGTCAAAAAAGGAAAGATCGAGGCCTATATCATAAGCGGACGGTATGCATTTCTTTCGCGTGATTTTGACGTCTGGGTGAAAAGGCTGGGAGCAGAACAATTTACGGTTAAGGCCGTCCTGAATGAAAAAAATCAACAGCCATTTCTTTTTAAACAAGAAGCGATACGAAAACTTAAGCTGGATGTTTTTGTGGAAGATAACTGGGATGTAGTCAAAAAATTACAAAACAACGGCGTCAAGGTTTTCTGGCTCTATAACATACTCGACAGAACAATCGAATATAAATATAAATTTCCGACTCTGAAAAAAGCGGTCCGCTACATTGAAGAAAATCTGCTTTAGCGCCTCCGCTTTATTACTCTGAAGGCCTGAAGAACTTTCTGAAGATTTTTTCCCTCTTTTTTTATCACTTTTTTCTTTCCTTTTTGAGGGATAAGCGAGAGGACTGCTTCGAACAACCCTCCCCTTTTTTCCTCTTTTACAAACAGGTTTATCTGGCGTAGATCCGGGATTTTACCCGTCCAGTTTTTAAGCTGGTTTACAAAGCCGTCGACAATATAGCTGCTTGTGTTTGAAAGATTTTTCATCGTTATCTCTAGAGTCTTTTCTCTCCGTGATTGAATGATGAGATTCAGAATATCCCGCGTGGTGATAATTCCAACCGGGTTTTTGGCCTTATCGGTGATTACCACGCTCCCAATTCTTTTATCAAGAATTAAATTAAGGGCCTCACTAATTTTATTTTGGTTGTGCAATGTCAGTACATATGTCTTTGCGAAGTTTTTTACCTGCTGGTATTCAAAACTCCCCCTGTTGCCGTCTTTGTCACCTCGGTGTACCTTTTTTCTCGGCGTAATAAGGAAGTTGATAAGATCGTAGTAGGTAAGAATTCCGTAGAGTTTCATGTTTTTGTTTACAACCACCAATTTGGAAACCCTGCTTTTTTTAAATAGATGCACTGCTGTAGCCACAGAATCGGTGTCGTAGACCGTAAGTAATGGTTTATTTTTACTCCGCAAAAAGCCCTCGATCTCCTGATCAAATACAGGAAGATTGCGGAAGATTGAAAGTAGGCGGCGCGCCGATGTTATGCCGGTAAACCTGTCTTGGTCGTCGAAAACCGGCAGGTAATGAATCTTTGACTCGATCATCAGTTTTGCGACCTTGCCGACCGAGAAATTTTGCCGGACCCGTGGTGCATGAAAAAGATAATGCTCAACCTTTGCGTTGCCGGGCAAGGATGTTTTTATAATCGAGTAGTATGGATTTATGATGCCGAGATACTTGTCCTTTGGGCCGAAGATAAAGGCTGCGTCGTGAGAGGATTTGAGTGCAGAAAGCGCCTGTGAGAGCGTCCTGTCTGGAGCTAGCTTGATTATGTTTTTTGTTTTGACAAAATCTCTTAGCTCCATAAGCTTAGATCAAACGTTAATAAGCTGGGTAATAACTCCTAATACCGTCATGACGCCCCAGCCGCTTGCCCCGTGGGGCAACGTTCCCTGGGGTGGTTCATGGCGGAATGCAGGTCCTGCGATATCAAGATGGACCCATTTTGCTTTTTTTACAAACTCCGAAAGAAAGAGTGCTGCGGTTATAGCTCCGCCCATACGGCCTCCGCCTATGTTTTTAAGATCTGCGATCTCACTCTTCATCTGCTTCAGATATTTCTTATAAAGCGGAAGCTCCCAGATCCCCTCTCCCTCATGGTTTGCGGTATCAACAACAAGTTTAATAAGCTCCTTATCGTTTCCAAAAGCGCCTGCCAGATCATTGCCCAGCGCGACCATACATGCACCTGTTAAGGTCGCCAGATCGATGATATATTCTGCCTTAAGATATTTTTCTGCATATGACACTGCATCAGCAAGGGCCAGACGTCCTTCTGCATCGGTGTTTAATACCTCAATAGTCTTGCCGTTTAGCGCCGTGACAATATCACCGGGACGCATCGCCTTACCTGAGGGCATATTTTCACAGGCCGGAATCACGCCCGAAAGCTCCATCTGGTCTGCGATCCTTCGCAAGAAATCCGGTGCCTGCACCAATGTCTTAAAGACACCTAAGACCGATGCCGCACCTGCCATATCCATCTTCATATCCTCCATGCTTGAGCCCGGCTTCAAAGACAGTCCTCCTGAATCAAACATGATCGATTTCCCAACCACCGAGACATACTTTTTCTTTCCTGCTTTTTTGGAAACCGTCTGAATAACTATAAATCTGGGCTTCTTGTCGCTCCCCTGCGCTACTCCGAGAAAGGCTCCCATTCCCAGCCTCCGGCACTCCGCCTCTTCCAGCACCTTTACCTTTAGTAATCCCTTGCTTTCTTTTTCGATCGACCGGGCCGTTGCAACCATCTCATCCGGTCCAAGATGTATCGCAGGCTCATTAACCAGATCTCTGGCAAGCGATATTCCTAGGTCTATGGTTGCTGCAATCCGGATGCCTTCCTGCATAAGCAAGACGTCCTTTTCTTTTGCCGGCTGGCTAAGTATTAAATTCGCCTCTGTAATGACCGTATGCTTTTTTTTGGCTTCCTTGCTTTTGTATTTTAGAAAGCTGTAGTTGCTCAGATGTACAGCCAAAGCCAGGTGTTTGCCCAGCTGAAATGACAGCTCAACCTCAGGGAGAAACAGGTCGACGGTAGTAAATTTCATCATCCTGACAGCCCGTAGAGCCTTCGCTACTCCTTCACGCAACTGTATTAATGAAAACTCTTTTTTCTCACCCACGCCAAGAAGAAGTACCGCCTTGTAGCCGGAAATGTTTTCAGCAGAAACAGACTGCCCTTCTTTTCCCTCAAACTCGTGTGTTTTGATTTTTTCCGAGAGCTCACCTGAAGATTTTTGATCGATCTGTTTGAGAATTTTATTGGTCTTTAGGTCGGCTGTGAAAAGCGGAAGTATGAGAGTCTGGGATTTTTGTGGAAAGCCGCCTTTCTTGACGGTGACGTGGCCAATCATACCCTATGTTACTCCTGAGGCTGAGTTTCGTCAACTCCTTTTGAGCTTAACCTAAGGCTGTAAATGATATAATGAATGAGAAGCCGAGGTGGTGGAACGGTAGACACGCAGGTCTCAAAAACCTGTGAGGGCAACCTCATGAGAGTTCGATTCTCTCCCTCGGCACCGAGTTATGGATGCAAAAACTGAGATAGGTGAAAAACCAAAGCCAGAAGTCATACGACTCGATCAATTACTTGACCCGTTAGTAATTCCTGGCTCTATCTATACGCATTACTATCAAGAACGAACAGTTAATTTGGATATACCTGGCTTCCCTCAACTTTCAATAGAAGTCAGATATTCCGACCTCACATGGGATGATCGTAATTCTCAAGAACGAGGACGGGACAAATGGGAATACGATGTATGGACGAATCGTATGACGAATGATTTTATACCCTTTGAACCTAGTCTCGGTTATACGGTCAATGATGAAGATTTCACGCCTGAGCAAAGAGATAAAAAACTTAATAGGAGGAGATCCAATGAAGAACAGGAAAAGTCGAGAACATCACATCCTTTATCGTTAGATTTGATTGTTGGCAACGTTTTACATATTCCATCATCGGAAGAATTCCGTAATTTCCTCAAAGCGAATCCTGATAAACAATCTATACTTAAGCAGCTACGCTTCCGGTTATTATTGCCCAACTCAACATTTGAAAGTCGGTTAACTACATCTATTGATGAAGATTATTCACATGATAAAGTCATTGAGCAGTTTATTTCCGATGGGTACACATGGTTTTCTACATTTTATCCAGCCGAAACAGGCCCACTTAATCCAACATGGAAAAAAACTACAGATGGTGGCCTTTATGAGGTAAATCAGTTAAGGCTCCCTAAGGATCCCCTAAAATTGGCGCAAGTTAAGGGGTTATTTACGCTGGCTAAAGAAGGACTGGTTGTTGATTATAAGAGACTCGTAACTCCAGGACCATTTATCCCCTAAAAGTAGTGTTAATCATATTACTTGTTGTTGTTTTTATTTGTTGTATGTCATTTTTCATCTTTCCTAAACTCTCTCCGGTACCGTACTTTCCGGCAAATAAAAAAGACCTTCCGATGATAGTGAAGACACTGAATCTTAGGAATGATCAGGTGGTCGTTGATCTGGGTGCAGGTGACGGCGCAGTTGTCTTTTATGCCGCAACAGAGGCGCAGCATAAACGGCTGAATACTTCTTTTTTAGCCCTTGAGATCAATCCAATCCTCTTACTACTCCTCTATTACCGGCGTTTTATGCATGCCAACCGAGATCGTATAAAGATAGTGTATGGAGATTTTTTTAGGCGGGATTATCTCACCTCTCTTCCGAAGGCAAAACATAGGACATTTTTTATGTATCTTTCGCCGTGGTATCTGGAAAAAATCGTTGCGGTAATAAGAAAAGAATTTAAGCGGTTTGAGATGGTATCATATTTCTATCCCCTGCCTGCGCGTAAGGGATACAAATTGACAAAATCCACACGAAACATACCTGACATTTACCGGTATTCTTGAACCTCTCGTCCTAACGGACCGCACTGCCACAAGCTTCATCCATGACCTTCTTCCCCGTGACCCTTTCTTTGATGCTGTATTTTCGTTTCTATCTGTCTACGGAAATTCGCTTATCGTCTGGCTAATCCTTTTGATCATCCTTGTACTGTTTGAGGTAAAAAAGCATAAGGAGTTTGCGATCTATCTGCTCGCAGCCATGACCTCAACCTTCATACTTGTTGAGCTTGCCCTGAAAAATCTCTATGCACGGGCGCGGCCTTTGACTCTCAATGAAACCTTTTTGGCCATCTGCCCGACAGGTTTCTCCTTTCCTTCGGGACATGCTGCTGTTGCATTTGCAGCTGCTACGGTCTTTTCGCAGTTTGAAAAGAGATTCTCTTCCATTTACTATATAATCGCCTTTTTGATCAGTCTTTCGCGGATATATCTTGGCTGTCATTATCTTACAGATATAGCCGTGGGAGCTATTGTGGGCGTCATTACAGCTAAAATCATCACTTTCAGTCTCAAAAAAATTCTTTAGATGTATTTCCGCTTGACAAATAGTTATCTTATAGTATATCTTAAAGTTATGACAAGATTTTTGGAAAAAGCAGAAAGGGTTACATCCAGAGCTGTCCTTCCTCTCGTAGCAACAGGTATGGTCTTGAATTTTGCTTCCG
>JANWJL010000002.1 GCA_025451885.1 Candidatus Microgenomates bacterium | reverse complement strand
GGCCGGCCATTTGTCTTGCTTTCCTTTGTTTTGAAAGGTTATGCTGTCTCCTTGGAGGATGGTTATGTTACGTGGTGTGTATTGGGTATCGTGCATAAGGATAGTGTGGGTTTTAGGCTCATGAGCTAGTAAAGGAGTCCTCCAGATGAAGAAAAAAGAGAGAAAAATCAATAGGACAATGACCTTTTTCATATTGTATATACTAGATATAAAGATATTAAAAATCTATGACAGCACTTCAGAAGATTTTACTAATTTTTACTGCATTAAGTCTTCTTATCGGTGGAGTCATTATAGCTGTTTTGGTAGGGTTCGGACCTAAAAACTGCGACACTCTTCGGCCAGAGTTCTTTATCTCGGGTTGTACCACGGGTGACGGTTTAGGAGACCTGTGGGGGATGACTATGCAATATGATGTAAAAAGCGTCTTGCAGGAAGCTGACGAAACCTATATAACGGTGGAGTATCCGGTTATTTTTGGTCTGTCACTCCCCTTACGATTTAGGGTTGGGTCATATTATTTCCGCGGCGACCGGGCAAAATACGTAGGACTGTGCCAAATCATACGAGTACACAACGACCCTAAATATAACTGCGGCCCGATTGATTCGAATGACCTGCAGAAATTTGTAAAGCCCAACGATCTTGTATATCTGAAGGTATTCAATAAAATTCTCCCAGAAGTTGATCCTTATTCGGCCCTTTGTGAGAAAACTCATCATGACTTTTTTGAAAAGGTCAGAAGAAGGACCGGCTTAGTCTCATTTTTGCCTTATTTCCGTAAGTCATACTGCGCGCCGATCGTGGGATTAATATACTATTAAGGTTTTGTTTATTTCGAAGGACATAGGAAAGAGTTTTTGTATTCTTCCTGGGTCAATGGAGGTGTCAAATCTAGCGATAGAGGCGTTTTTATTAGTTGGAGCTCAAGAATTTTAAGCGGATTCCCCTTATCCTGGTGTTGCCGGCATACATAATCAAAGTAAAAAGGTGAGACATCTCCCATAAAATACGGGTATTTTTTAGATTCTGTATCCGGCTTGAGGCTGTTGGTCATGCTCCCCAGATATGTGACCCATCGTCTATTAAAGTTAAAGTTTGTAAAATTAGGATTTGGGCTTTGCGAAGTATCGATTAGAGTTTCCTTTTCTGCGTTTTTATAAATACCGGTAAGTTTCATTGTCCCAATATTCATTGTTACACCGGGTGAATAAAGACCGTAAAACAACATAAAATGAAACTGCTTATTCAGTTGGTTAGCTGTAGTAAAGGGCTGCTTATCGATCTTAAATATTGACTGCGTGGTACTTAAAAACACCGTTACTATTATGAAAGCTACAATTGATTTGGTTACTACAGTAAGAGAAAACTCTTTGCTTCCTGTCTTTTTAGTTGTTTTTTTATTGAAGAAAACCCACGCTTCGCTTGGAAGCAGGCCAACAAGTAGCGCGAGCGTAGTGAATGAAAATAAATATAACGACATGGTTGCTGCAATCCCAAGATGGAGGAAAAAGAGTGAAATCAGAGTTATTAACCGGACCTGAGGCGATATTACCAGAAGATAAGGAACTGCCCTTTCTAAAAGTAGGCTTCCGTGGGTAGCTATAGTAAGCACCGCAGGAAAATGAAGTAGATATGTCCCTAGAGGAGTTACAGCATAACGGTCCTGTAAGACATAAAAAAGCGCGTTCCCATTAGCCCATTCTGGAGCGCTCTTTGTGATCCCGTTCATAAAGTACAGAAGGACTATGTGAAACAAGAAGCCAAACGTGGCAAGATTGAATACCGTATTATTCGTACGTTTGTCTTTGTGTAAGTAGCTGTCTATCGAAAACCTTTCACCGAGCGGGAGAAAGATCCCCCACATTAGCCCTATCGTCATGCAGTAGTCAAAACCATAGATTACTACCGGATTTCTGTTAAATAGTGAAACGAATAAGAGCCAACTTGCTATGGTGGCGGTCCTGGTTTTGAATCCTACGATCAGAAAAACTGCAAAGAGGATGGCTGTGAGAAATAGGACTAACTCAAAACCGTACGACCCGTTTAGAGCGTGCAATGATAGTGATGAGGCTGATTCAAAGAGTTTGGAACGGGGGAGAACTCCAAAATCCGTATAAAAATGCTGGATCTGAAGACTCCTTCCGATTAAATCCGTAAGTAGTACCGTACCAAGGATGATCCGCATCAGTGCAAGCGAGCGAAGATCAAGGCTGAGGTTTTTAGTAAGGAAGTCTTTCAGTTTCATGGGAAACTAGGCGCATCCTCCGTTTTTGCATGAGCTCGTCCTCCTTGAGGAGATGTAATGATAGATTCTGTCTCCAATCGTATTCATGGCCGGGAGACTGAGAAACGGCACGAGCCATGAAACTAAAGGGGAGGACTTACACATCACGGTAAATGCTTCGTATTTATAGTGAGGGTTGCCCTGTTTATCGGTAACAACCCATGAATCATTTGCCAACATTTTTTCATATATCTTTGAGTTTGACTGGGCAGGCGCCAGATTCACATTGGTAAGAAGTAGGCATCTTTTGAACGTCTTTACGGCATTTGTGCAGAATCTGCAGTCCTGATCAAAATAAACAGTAGGATTCACGCTCCCATTCATACTAATTGATTATATAGGCGGAAAATACCCCTTGACAAGTGAAATTACTGGGAGTAACATAGTACTATAGGTCTATGAATCATTCACCGGAACGCTCTGGGGCTCCGAAAGAGCACAGGCGTCTTAAACAGATAGGAAAAAGGGCAAAAGAAGGAGCTGCCACCCTGATTGGTGTTGCTGTATTACTTCCTACTGTAGCCGCTGGACCGGTGAATGCCGTTATGCCCGAAGGCCTCTCTCAAGGAGCTGCCGCCTCTGTTTCAGAACGAAAGGTCCCTCAGAAAGTCAAGTACGAGATCCCACAAAAAACTCATACCGAGATTGGGCAAGTAGCTAAAAACATAAATGAGCTCAGTCTTGGCCTGACTGATGAGGAGTTTAGAGCATGGGCCAAAAAATACCCGATGAGCACGTTTGGAAACTTCGAAAATGATTTTCCTACACCAGTTTGGAGTGTAGTGAAACTCTGGGACGTAATTCTCAATCTTCACGATAAGCAATATGTTTCTCTTACTGACAATCAAGTGTCCACCTTTTCATATGAACCTCAACTTGGACTTCATATGTTTAACCGAGACGCCGATCTTATCATGATGCATGGGATACTAAACGGACTTTTCAGAGTAAGCATAGGAGGAGATCAAGGAGATAAAGGATCTGCTCTTATTGCTGTAATGACGCAGCGATGGAGATGGCCAAATCCCGATGGGTCGCTCGAGACGATCAATCTTCCTGCTATGGGCGTGGTTGACGTCAATGTTAAAGATTCCCGTCTCTCTGAAGCGCAGAATAAATTTACCGATGTGCCAATTATGGGATATACCCAAAGTAAAAATACGATGCTTCCAGCTTACGATGTCTTCGAATCTAAGACTCCTCAAGAGTATCAATCAGAACTCGATACAAACGTTGGCAAGGCAATAGAATGGGAGTTTTTAACTCAAACACGTCTCAAATGGTTTGAATGGAGCAATTACCATGACGGTGAAGAACAAGCTCATGGAGGCGACTTAAGTCTTCCTTTTAACACAAATCCTTTCCAGGAGATTTTATGGCACATGTCAGAGGCTTATCTCCAGCAGGACCGTGCAACTTTTGACGATGCTATACGACAGGGAGTTGAAAAAGGCATCTTCCTTCCCACTATGATTAACAAAAGTGGGAAAGATGTACCTGCTACCAACGAAGACTTTGTCCGTATTATTGAGGCTAAAATACAAAGACTTCAAGCCGAAGGGGCTGATTTAGAGACTCTATTTGCTGATCGACCTGATGCAAAAGGCCTCACGCCTGGCTTCCCCTTAATATCAATAAGGCTGCATAGAGATATCCCTGTGGGACCAAAACATTTGAATAATCGCAAAGGGTTCGAGCTCAACAAGGTCAAAAAAACCGCCCGTCATACTTCTTGATTTTAACTCCTTATCCTACTACTATAGTAGTAGTGAAACGACGAATATTCTTGGTAGTTGGATTTCTTCTTCTTGTAGTATTTGGTCTGGGCGTTTATTCCAGAGTTTTTTACGTTAAGAAAGTCCATTCTTACAGCTCCGAAGGAAAGACGATCAGCGTTAAGTCAATGATCCCCAATACAGAACTCCTTATTCAATATCCTGAAGTGTTATTTGACAGCTTAAAAGAGATTGGAGTCTGGAAACCAGACGGATATTATCCGGAGGCTATTGCCATAGGTGGTAAGAATCCCCGCACTCAACTTCCCACAAACGCCCAACTATCAGGACTCCGCAATATGACCGTGAAAGATCTTGAAGTATTCTTATATACAACCGATGATTTTAAAAAAAACGTCCCTTGGTATAAAGACTATAAAGCTGAGTATGATACAATGTTTGCACAGGGGGTTACCGGCTATATTATCACTCCTTCTGAAGACGAAAATAGAGTACGGATAGATTTTTATATAGCGCCGCCTGATGCAGTAGGAGGAATGTTCGACCAAAACCTTACAGACCTTCTATTTGAAAAGGTAATTATCCAAACCCATCCTAATATTGATCTTCGCGTCTTTAATACACAGTATCAATTGAGTAGATATAAAGAGAGTATACTTAATAAGACGCGTGGGCGGCCGTTGCTAAAGATAGAAAAAAAATGAAAAAAAAGATATTAATCGCCTTACTTCTTTGTCTTTTCTTAAGTATTACTATTGTTTCTTCGTATGTTGATGCGCGGACACGGGGACCTCTTGCAAAAAGTCCTCCTCCGCCTCCTCCTCCTCCTCCTCCGAGTGGGAAGGGTGGCCCTCCACCATCTTCCGGTATCGGGTCGCAAATAGGTCCGTGTTTTCCTTGTCTTCCTGATCCTCCGCCTCCAAGTTCTAAGTCTGGCCCTCCGAGTGGAACCAATCCTCCGCCTCCTCCAAGTGGAAGTGGAAAAACTCCTCCACCTCCTCCTCCAAGTGGGAAAAATCCTCCACCTGCTCCTCCTCCTGGTGGGAAAACTCCCCCACCTGCGCCCCCTGTTGGGAAAAATCCACCTCCACCGCCTGTTGGAAAAAATCCACCGCCTGTTGGAAACAATCCTCCTCCGCCACCAGGTCCGGGCGGGAAGACTCCTACAAATACCCCTACACCTGCCGGCCCAACCCCTACACCTTATCCCACTGTTGCCGTATCAGGAGAGCTTAGGGAATACAGCGGAGCAGCCTGTTACGATACGATTGCAACCAATGGTATGAGCCTTGTCCTTTCACCGGATACATCTACAGGAGTAACTACAAACTGTGGAGTAACCCCCGGCACCGGGACCTCGCAAAGTTCTTACAGTTGTACTGTAGTTTTTGATAACCAATCTTCCACTCCGGATCCTTCCCAAAGCCTCACTATGACCACCGCTTCATTGGAATATCAACCAGGGTATCTTGTAGATCCCGGGGTCTGTAGTGAAACCGGATCTAGCACCATTGATGTTGATGTCGGGGCTTCAACACCTGATACCACATACGATAAAGATCTCCTATTTAAGCTTCTCGGCCCATGGGTAAAGATTAAAAACGGATCTTTTGCTTCATCAAACGCACTTTCCAACCCTATTCCCGCCATTATCGCCGCGTACGATTCTGAAGATGACGCTTCTCAAAGAACATTTATCATGAACGACGCGTCCAACGATCCGGGAGTTGTCGGTGCAAGCCTGGTAAATACCGGCACCGCAGAGGTCTCGTCCGAAGGGTGGAAAGGAGCATATACCAAGACTTCCCTTTACTCCGCTCCAACCTTTTTGGAATACGTAAAAGCCCGCAAAGACTATAAAAATATCTCCCAGAATGATCTCTCGGAGCTTGAGGATGGCAAAACGCATGTCTGGACCGGTGGAACGCTTACCATCAACTCGTCCAACGTCTCACAATTCAGCAACAAAAAAATTGTCCTGCTCTCAACAGGGACAATTAATATCGCAGACAACTTTACCCCTTCTTCTGCCTCTACGGCAATTATCGCAGACACCATCAATTTTGACAGCTCGGTTACGCTTGCCAACGGGATCTTTTCTGCAGACTCCATAGACACCGGGACTACCACGGATCAGGGTCTAAAAATAGTCGGAAATATTTCAGCCGCTTCCTTCACCAACAACAGAACCTGGGATGAGACCACCCAACCGTCTTTATTTATAGTCTTTAAGCCGGGGCCATTCCTGGATCTGTTGCCAGACCTATCAGTTTCAAAATATGAGTATCAACAAACCCAATAATATGAAAGCCTTTAAGAGTCAAGCCGGTCAAGTCCTGCTTATTGCAGTAATACTGCTTGCGGTAACTCTTACCGTGGTGCTATCGATTACATTTTCTTCACGTACCGATACCCAGCTTACCAAGCTTGAGGAAGAAAATCAGAAAGCTCTGGCTGCAGCAGAAGCAGGTATTGAGGCTGCGTTAAAAGCACAAACCGGGCAGGTGGTAATAGGTAATACAGGGACTGTCCCTGAAGGCGGCACCAGAATACTTGCTCAGGACGATTTTGAGGGAGCTGCATCGGTAACCGAGACATACACTAAGTCCTCTTTTATTGCGCCACTTCTTCAAAAAGATGAGCAGTACACTTTTTACATGGGAGAGTATGATAAAGACGCTAATACCATCGGAGCATCGACCTCCCAGGATCTGACCATCTGTTTTGGAGACGCAAACCAGTCCACCAAAAGCGCACTTGAGATAACTCTCGTAAAAGGATCTATGTCAAATCCCACGCTGACCCGTTACGTAGTTGATGCCCAGTCGCGGATCGACAATTCTGAGACCGGAACAAACAACTGTAGCGCAAACTCTGCGTTTCAGACGTCGTTTACCATACCTGCCGCAAGTATCGGAGTCGACACTAAGCTTATTCTTGTGAGAGTGCTCTTCAACTCGGCGAAGGTTCTGTTTACAAGAGCAGATACTCTTCCTTCACAGGGTAAATTCATCACTTCAGAAGCAACCTCAAATACAGGTGTCTCAAAGAAGGTAGAGCTCTTCCAATCCTATCCGCAGATACCCGCGGACTTTTTCGTCACCGGATTTTAAACAAACTTCTCAAGCACCAAGTGCCCCGGGTCAGCCCCTTTCGAAAGTAGGTATTCACGCAGAGAATCTACGATATATCTGTCACCGGCTACATAGAGATCAAAGTTGGCGATATCCCCGCCTGTAGGCAGTCCAAAGGCAGTAGTCAGCGCATCGATCCCTTTATTCACCCGCCCCAGCATAAAATGCTTCTTTTCATCCCCGCTTAACTCTTCTTCTTGAGAAAGAAACACCGCAAACCGGAAGTTCGGATACTGCCCTTCAAGCTTTTCCCACTCTTCTGTCAGGTAGACGTCTTTTTTGGTAGGAGTCCCCCATAAAAGCACGAAGTGCTCTTCTGGGTGGTGGGGTAGGTGTGCTTCAATCATAGAAACAGCAGGAGCTACTCCGGTGCCGGTCGCCACAAAGACTTTATGACGCCCTTTATGGCGCTCTTCTTCTTTCAGCGTAAAAACACCGGCAGGCCCGTCAAAGATTGCCTCGGCTCCCAGCTCCAGCTGCGTAAGATACTCTGATGCAACCCCTCCGGGAATGAGTTTAACCAACAGCTCGAAGTCATGTTTCTTGGCAGGAGTATTTAAGATAGAGTACAGCCTGTTTTTATACTCACCGTCTCCCTGCGGGACCTTTAAGATCATGTACTGTCCCGCCTCAAAATGCAGAGAGTCCGGTTCGACACAGAGGAACTTGAAGATATAGATCCGCTCGGCAAGGCGCTTTTTTTCTACTAACTTTGTCTTAAAGGTCTGCAACATAACGTACTTTTAATTGAGGATTATAGTCTAGCTCTTTGTGAAATCTCAGCGTCCACAAGCTCGCTCGGTCTGCCATATTTCAATCTTGAAAGCTGGATGACTGCCTGGGCAATCTTATCATTTGCTTTAGCCTTTTCTTTCTTCATATCCTTGGTCAGATCAACCGAAAAAGGCGGAACCGGCTCGTTGTTGACGATAGTCTTCATATATACATGGAAGCGCTCGACATTGATAAGATCCTGCTCGGAGAAGACCGGCTGGAACTCACGCTGAAGATATGAAGCGTCTGTCACACCAACCCGGAAAGAGATGACCGTACCGACGTTTCCAAAGACCGCGTTTTTGATCTCCTCCTCAACCTGTCCGATAAACTGGTTTGCCACAGTTAGATTGAGGTGGTATTTACGGGCCTCGGAAAGAATTGTGGCAAAATCCGGTGTTGCAAAGTTCTGAAACTCATCGACGTATAAGAAAAAGTCACGACGTTTTTCTTCAGAAATCTCCTGCCGGCTCATGGCCGCAATCAAGATCTTAGGAATCAATACTAGCCCCAAAAAGTTTGAGTTCTCTTCCCCAAGTTTTCCTTTGGAGAGATTGATGAGGAGTATTTTACCCTGATCCATAACCTTTCTGAAATCAAAGGCGCTTTTTGACTGACCTATGATGTTTCTCATCGTCTTATTGGTGACGAATCTTCCGAATTTTGAAACGATATAATCCAGAACCTCGGATTTGTGAAAGTCAGAGGTCTGGGCGATCTGATCGGTCCAGTAGCGTCTCACAATAGGATCGGTTACCTTGGGCAAAATCTCCTGCACGTATTTCGCGTCTGTCAGAATGCGCACGACCTCTATAAAGGTTGCTCCTTCCTCAGACATGACCGTAAGCATTGCATTTCTTACTGCATGCTCAAAGCGTGGGCCGATGATGCCGGTACGCTGCGGGTCATACAGCTTGTACATGAGGTTGATGATCGCAGTGGTCATAAAATGCTTCTGTTCTTCGTTATAGACCTCCAGAAGATTTAATCCCATCGGGCGCTCGGTGTCGGAAGGATCAAAGTAGATGACGTCTTCTGCCCGCTCCGGTGGGATAAATTTTACAATCTCGTCAATCAAGTCGCCGTGGGGATCAATTACACAGACCCCATGACCTGCTTTTATGTCCTGGATCGCCATATCCTGCAAAAGCACAGATTTTCCGGTACCGGTCTTCCCGATGATGTAGATATGGCGTCTGCGGTCATCAAATCCTACGTTGACCGACCTTTTAATACCCCGGTAATAGCCTGTGCCTATATGCGTCCCGCCTTTGGTCATTACCTCTGCAGAAACCGGCCCTGTGCGTGCCTTCAGCCACTGGATATGGGGAGTCTCAATGGTCTTGTTTGGGAAATGAAATATCGTCCCGAGCTCTTCGGCAGAAAGAGTAGAGACCGATTTGAAAAACGGCCATTCAAGCACCGGGAAGAATTTGTAGACAAAGTTCAGCATGAAGCCTCCTTTAAAGAGAACCTTCGCTTTTTTCAAACTGTTCATGTCGCCGTTTAACTGGGAAAGCGCTGTGGTTACATTTCTTAGATGAAGATCTGCGCGGGTTTGGTCAGGAGAGGAAACCACAATCCGGATTGCGGTATCAAACGCCGGCTTTGAGGCTTTGTCATCGATTCTTTCAAGACTCTTCTGGTCTGATTTAAAGGTGGCTTTATCAGGATTTGACTCGCTCTTTTTTACCGAAGAGACATAGCCTTTTCCGTGCTTTTTAGCCTTGGTTCCGGTTGGCTTTATCAAAAGTTGAAGAATTGCGCCCTCGTCATCGTCAAGCTTGGAAAATGCAGTGGTTATGGATGCCAACGGGTCGGTTGAAAGGTCTTTATAAACCTTAAGCGGCATGAACGAATAGTCCTTTTGAGTAAGCGCGGCGTAGGCCACCTTCCCGTGCTCGGTAAAGATGTTGGGCTCCTCGACGGTCTGAATATCTGCTGAAGGGTAGTAGCTGTAGATTGTCTTCTCGATCAGATCCATTATCTTAGAAGGGGCAGAGACATAGAAACGGATATCGGCCTTCTTTCCCATGATCTCAAAAGAGACCACGTCGTCCACGTCAAAGGCGCTTTTCCAGCCTGATTTTTTAAGGGCGGAAAAAGCTCCTATCATCTGTTCTGCGGCGTCAATCTTGATCTCGTTATCTTTAGGCAGGCGTACTTCCACGGTCACCATCTCAAGCGAAAGCTGCTCGCGCTTCTTAAGTCTGAAGTAGATGATGATAAGGTATACGAGTACGAAGGTGAGGCCTGCGGCTACTGCTGAGGCGACAAGTGCGAGAGTGAAGGTAAGAAGTCTGTCCAGGATCCCCTGGTAATTAACCACATCCATACCAAAAATTATATAATGAAACACGTAAGAACGCGAAGTATAGAACGCAGTCTCTATGAAAACTCAGATCAAACACCACTTCATAAAAACTCTTAGGCACAGATCAATGGTCGCAGGCTACTGCCTCCTCTTTGTTTTTGTGATCTCCAACCTCATCCTTTCCCAGATTGTTTCCCCGTTGTACTTCCAGCTTGTAAGGCCTGAGCGCAAAACTGCTGTGGAATTCCTCAAAAGAGTTAAGCCGCTTCCATTGTTTGATGAGAAGCTTGCTGTGTACGAAATCTCCTACGGACCGGGTCTTGAGGAGGAGGTTTTTGCTGATGATAAGCAGAGAGACCATCTGATAAACAGACTTGAACAAGTATTGAGTAGTAACCCGTCACAAAGGGATGTGCTGTATAGTTTGTATTTGCTCTACAGTGACAAGGGAGACCTAAATACCTCCAATGCCTACTTCCAGCTCGCAAAGGAGCTCGACCCCTCTTTATAACCGCTTTTTAACACAAAAGGGGCTCTTTCTTATTAATCTTCGTTATAATAATGCTGTATGAAACAGGTGAGGCTCTACGTCAAAGGCGATGTCATCGGTGTTGGATTCCGCGCATGGACTAAGATTCAGGCAAAAGCTATGAAGATAACCGGCTGGACGAAGAATGTGTATGATGACCCTTCTAAATTTGGTGAGGCAGGCGGCGTTGAGATCGTGGCGCAGGCTGATGAAAAGGAACTTGGTGACTTTATCGAGAAGGTCAAAGAGGGCTCGCCTGTCTCGCGCGTAGACGATGTTGAGGTGCTGATTGAAAAAGTCAGCCAACATTTCGACTCTTTTGATATAATTAAATAGTATGGTAGGAGCAATAGAGAGCGCTCCTAAGCCGCGATGGCGAGAGCGCCGAAAAGCAAATAATCTTTTGGATCAAGCAAGATCCGAACTTCCTGTGGTACGACAAGACTTCATTCAACTTTCAAGACTAATACTACACAACGAGATGTCAGAACATCCAGAGAAGCTTCGCCCTTTGTACTGCTCTTTGTTTTTTGGGTTGCTGGACGCTCAAAAAGAAATCGTCAAGGAAAAGGTAGTCAAACCAAAGCTCACCTTAGGACTGAGGGTGTTTAACAGAGACATTGAGAGGAAAGCAAAGATGGAAGGCGGCGATTATGCCGAGAGCGCAGGTTTGCCCCGTGAGTTTGGAATAGGCGTTGTGGCTGGCCATATTAATATAACCAAGAAAATTCAACGTACGCTACTAAACGAAAGAGGAATCCCGCCAATAAAGAAAGTTAAAACTGTAGTAAAAAAGGCTACGAAAGCTGCTTGATGTCTTTCTTACGCGGTGGCGACTACTAAAAAGAGTAGCGCTCCTACGATAAATAGGTAAAATTCCATAGGCTTTGGCTATCTAACCAGACTAAACACTCCTATCAAAAAAAGCGTTACCACGGACAAAAGTACGTTTATGCGCATTGCCTGTTCCACCTTCTTCGGTAATCCGAATCCTGCGTACTGCGTGGTCTTTTCCATACCCTTTAGGTACAGTGCGTTGTACCCGGTCAGGTACAAAGCGACCACAAAGAACGCAAGGTAGAACAGGAGCGTCAGTTGCTGTATCATACCTACGCTTCTATAACGGAGGACACGTGATCTTGAGCGACATCCTCCGTAAACTTATAAAGATCCGCTGATTGCTGGCGTGGTTGAAACCATACTGGCGATGATTCCATCATGAGCTTTACCGAGTTTGCGATAAGGGCTCCTGTCTCCGAGGGATCTGATATATCGGGTATTACAAACATCTGATCGTGCGATGGACGGTCAAAAGCGATGGCCACATCTCCCTTGTTAAGAAATTGATCTACCAATCCGCGTATTCTGACCTGGACCTCGGTTACCCTTACCTGATCCAGGGCAACATCGTTGATCGAGTGTGAAAAAAGAGGAGCACAGGAAACCTCAAGAATCCTTTTAGTGGTGAAGATGTACATGTGGTAGTGCCAATCCGCGATGATCTTGGAAACGATGCTGATAGCAGCTATTAATGTCAAAAATGCCGTGATGACAAACAGGGTCGGGTCGGTCGCAGGTCCGAAGAAAAAGAAGCCGGAGGTACTGATAATAAACAGCGCTAAAAGACCTGTCAGAACCAATGAAGGAAACAGCACAAACCAATGCTGTCTTTTTGCTACGATCAGTCTCTCACCCGGGAGGGAGATGAATCGTTGTGTCAGTTCCGGCGCTAAAAAATCTCTGGGTTTTGTCATAAACCTCCTTAATACTTTCGATATATGAACTATTACTACTGTCTTCCATATATTGGGGCGCAATTCGCCCTTGCCCATTTTATGCAATGAGGGTACATAATTGCAGTACTGCAAATTACTAATTTTTTGTAAGAAATCTTACAATTTGTAGTCTATATGCTATACTTTTCAGGCTATGACTGTTGTAAAGGTCCATAAGCAGATCCATGATTTTTTTAAAAAAGGAAGACTGTTTCGGTACAAAAAACACACCACGTTTCTTCATGCCGGCGATGTGCCGCAGGGAGTTCATTATGTAAACAGCGGATATGTCCGTCTGTACTCTGTTTCACCCGAAGGAAAAGAACTTACCCTGGTGATCTACGAACCGGGAGATTTTTTTCCGGTGGTCTGGGGCATTAAGGAACAGCCGAGTATCTATTATTTTGAGGCGATTACCGATGTTGAACTACTCCGGGTAAACCGTCAGGAGTTTGTCGGTTTTATTACCAATAATGTCGAGGTTTTTATGGAGTTTGTAGATCATATCCTCATCCGCTTCCAGACCGCATTAAAGCGTATGGAGTACCTCACCTTTGGCAACTCACATGCCAAGGTAGCGTCGATCTTTATGATTCTTGCAGGGCGTTTTGGAAAGAAGAAGGAAGACGGCACTATTAAGATCAGAGTCCCGCTTGCACATAAGGAAATGGCAGCTCTTACCGGAGTCACCAGAGAGACCGCAACCATTGAGATTAACAAGCTAAAACAAAAAAACCTTATCGCGGTGAAAAAAGGACATTTTTATATCACCGATCTTGCAGGTCTTAAGAAAGAGTCTCTTTCCGACCAATAGGTTGTCGTAACGAGGCAGATCTGATAAAATTACTAGACAGTTGCAAGGGTCCGTAGCTCAACTGGTTAGAGCAGTAGCCTTTTAAGCTATTGGTTCTGGGTTCGAGTCCCAGCGGACTCACCAACTTCTTTAGCTTCTTATTGATTCGGATAAATCAATGCTTTATACTGCAGGTCGGTTATGAGCCAGTTAGAGAGAAGAGACGCAACCTTTGCTGAAGAAGCAATAGTTGGCGCTCAAGATATTCAACAACAAAAACAACAAGGACATCCGAGAGCAGTAAGGCATTTTACTGGAAGAGTTCTGGTAGCAAAGGGGTGGGAGGATGTAAGTGTTGATCAATTTCTTGATCAATATGATGAGCCTGAGCAGCCTTTCCGTTTTTCAGAGACAATGTCGCCTGAGTTGACGACTTTTGCGCGAATGGTTGCAAGCTTTGGGTCTTCAAAACCCCTCTGGTTTATTATGAAAAGACTTTCTGATGTAGATAAAGAAGCCGCTGCTTTTGTTGAAAACGCGTTGGCGTTGACAAAAGGTGTTCGAAAAGGATTGGTAAGTGTCTACGACGCCCGTGGAAAAGTTGAGTAATTACTTCAGGAGTTTTACGATTAATCTTGCGGCAACTTCGGGATTATGACGGATAAGATTTCTCTTCAAAAGATCAGGATATCTCGTAAGCGTAATCTTTTTATTCAGTAGATTTCCTCCGATAAACTTCTCGGAAAATGCATGCTTTTGTTTCTTCAAAACAGTGGGGACCAGATGTTCTTTTTCACGCGCATACCGTTTGAGCAGCCAACCCGAGGGACGCCGGTTGTTGTAGATCACATAATCAAAATCACATCCCAAGAATTCCTTTATCCGGTCGACAAAATCATAGACCGTAAAGTCTCCTGTCTGTCCGGTCTTGCTCATAAGATTGCAGATAAAAATCTTCTTGGCCCTGCTTTTACAGACTGCCTGCGATATGCCTTTCACCAAAAGGTTGGGAATGATGCTCGAGTAGAAATGTCCCGGTGCAAAGATAATCGCATCCGCTTCTTTTATGGCGCGCAGTGCTTTGGGGTTTGCACGTGCTTTTGGCTTGAGGGATATCCTCCTCAACTTGGTCAAATTTGCCTCGTAGACGGCTCCCTGACCCATGATCTTCCTTCCGGTGGTCAGTTCTGCCACCAGCGTTACCTTTTGCAAGGTAGCAGGTACCACGTGTCCATCGATTCTTAAGATCTCGGAAGCTCTTTCAACTGCCTTGTCAAAACTTCCGGTGGATTTTTCCAGAGCAGAAAGAAACAGGTTGCCAAAGTTGTGTCCCCGTAAGGATCCTCTTTCAAAGCGGTAGTTCATAAGCTCTCTCATCAACTTGCTTTCGCGGGAAAGGGCAACCAAACATTGCCGTACATCTCCCGGGGGGAGGACGCCGAGTTCGTCGCGCAGGATTCCTGTGGAACCACCGTCATCTGCCATTGCAACAAGCGCAGTAAGTTCTAGCGGATATTTTTTAAGTCCTGTGAGGATAGAGAATGTCCCTGTCCCGCCGCCCATTACGACAACTTTTCTCATGCCAGATGATGATATCAACAGACCGACACAAAAGCAAGAAGTGGTGGACTCGAGGGGACTCGAACCCCTGACCTTCTCTATGCCATAGAGACGTTCTAGCCAACTGAACTACGAGCCCTAGAAAATGTTCTTTATTATAAAATAAGCTCGGTGATATTTAAAGACAGGCAGGACGCAGCCCTGAAACTCTACGAAAAGCTTAAGGACAGTCCGCATCTTAAGCCGCGGAAAGACATCGTAGTGGTTTCTTTGCTTCGTGGAGGAGCTGTTTTAGGGGCTTTTCTGGCAAAAAAACTAAGGGCTAAGCATTTACCTCTTGCGGTTGTAAAGGTCGGCGCACCGGACAATGAGGAGCTGGCAATCGGAGCCCTTGTCTTCGATGTGGTCTATCTTGAAAGAAAGGTGATCGACTCGCTTCTGCTTCTTAAGCCGAGGATACGGGATCAGATCTCACTCGCCCGTCAGCGGTTTGAGAACTACTGCAAAAAGTTTTCACTAAGAGAGGATAGATTTAAAAACCTAAAAGGAAAGACTCTTGTCCTGGTTGACGACGGGATAGCGACCGGTGCCAGCATGAGGGCAGCTGTACTTTTTGTCCGCGAAAGGGGAGTGGCAAAAGTGATTATATGTTCCCCTATTTCTGCTGAAGATTTTAGAATTCCCGGCGTTAATGAGTCAATAATTCTACATACAGATCCGTACTTCAAATCGGTCTCACAATTTTACGCAGAATTCCCGCAAATCTCCGACTCCGAAGTAAAAAAGCTCCTAAAGCCTTGACAGAACAATCCCCTCGTACTACAATGCTCCGCATGTCAACCGAACGTTCAAAAGGTTTTCGCTTCCCTGTTCCATCCTTGGTAGCCGATAGACTTCGTTGGGATGAACGTCGAACAGAGATGGCTATTGGGTTTTATAGAAACTTAGACGAACTATTGGTCAAGTACGGTTCTCATGTTGTGAGATCTGCTGCGGTTGTGGACGATACTGTAGGTGCAACTAAAGATCGTTATCGCGAATTTGCATTGCTGGAATCCCCAGAGGTAGACTATCAAAGACTTGTTGAGAATTACGGAATTATTAGAGATGGCATAATATGGGCAACCCAGGAAGTCGATAGATTTGAAACTCCGAGAATAGTTGTGAGATATGAAGAAGCCAATAGTCATAATCCTCTGCGAATAGTAACCGTGACAAAGCTTGGTAATGTTTTAGGTCCTGATGATATCCCTTATGACGGTCTAGAAGATTTTCAGAAAATACAAGAGCTCGTCACTAATTTCGGTTCAAGGTTGGGAAATGTAAACAAAGTAGTTGATCCATCGACCCGTCCTGCCGAGTCGTATCCTGCCCGTGTTATTAAGGGCAATTTTGGGAATAGCGGGTATCTTAAGATTATAGAAGAAGACCGATACGAACCCCTTTAACTACTCGATGATGCCTTTTTCTTCGGGGGATGCGATGACCTGAAAGCCTACGTGAGATTGACCTGCGAAGAACAATCCTTCTCCGACCGCAGATGATAATAAGAAATGTCTTTCCCCTCCTGTCAGATAAAAGGTCTTAGCAATCATGTCGACCGCTGCAGGCGATTGTTTCAGGATGATCTGTAACGATGAGTTTGTGACGATAGCTTTTCCTTCATTGGTTGAGATGAAATCCTCTACGTCCTGCGTTATCGTTGTTAATCCGAGCTGATACTTTCTTGCACGTTTTGCAAAGTTGAAAAGATAAGCCCCCGAGTCCTTGTTTTTGATCAAGTACCATGCCTCATCTACAACCAACACTCTCTTTTTCTTAATACGTCTAACCCTGTTCCATATAAAATCAAGGACGATATACATCGCGATCGGTCTTAGATTTTCCTCAAGGTCACGGATGCCGAAAACCGTAAATCTATTGGTGATATCAAAGCTTGACTGTTGATTAAAGATCCCTGACGCAGATCCTTTCACAAACTTCTCCAGTCTGTCCGCCATCTCCCGCGCCTCCACTGTTTCCATGCCGATAAACACCTTGTAAAGATCCTCAAGAAGTGGTGGCTCGTTTTTAAAGGTTGTCGGGTCCTGGGTGATTCCTTTGGCCTGATAGGTCGCGACTAAAGAACGGTCAAGCAATGCATCCTGTGCAGGTGTCAGCTCCCCCATGATGACGCGCATCAAAGAATGTAGATTGAGGATTTTGTTTTGCAGTTCATCCGGCTCCGGATTGGTATGCTCCAGTTCAAACGGGTTGATTTTATACTTTGCCGATGATGCAAACTCCACAAACTCCCCTGTTACCGACTCTGTCAGTTTTTTGTACTCGTTTTCCGGGTCAATGATGATAACATCTACATCCATCATTAAAAGACGCAATGCTTCGAGTTTTACCAAGAAACTTTTTCCTCCTCCTGACTTTCCTAAGATAACCGAGTTGGCATTTTCCAACGTAAACCGGTCAAAGACGATAAGAGAATGGTCGTGTTTGTTAATGCCATATAAAATTCCTTCATTTCTGGTTAGCGCTGCTGTTGAAAACGGAAAGGTCATCGCAAGCGAGGTGGTGTCCATGTTTCTCCAGACCGCAAGCTTGTCATAAAACATAGGCAGTGTTGATTTGTACCCCTCCTCCATCTCAAGGGTTGCCTGCCGGGAAATAATCAGCAAGGATGACAGGACCGAATCAACCTGTTTTGAGATATGATCCAGCTCCTCAAGCGTGTCAGCAGGAATCGTGATATAGAGACCAAACTGGAAGAAGCGCTCTGCTCCTTTTGCAAGCTCTGCCTGCAAAGCGAGAGCGTCATCAAGGGCTACCTGCACCGTAGGATCCGGCACCTTTCCTTCTTTAATATCGTTTTCTATGGTCGCTTCCATCTCCGCAATCTTTTTCTTAAGCTCTCCCAACACTGCCTTTGATTCCGATGGGTATACATACATGGAAATGTACAGCGGGTGGTCAAATGTAATAAGCGAGTACAGCCAGTTGGGTGAGACATATCTTGGATATCCTGCCACGAAAAAAGTCCGGTAATATTTGTCATCGATTTTGATGTGGTTGAAATCTACCTCCACGTAAGATGGTGCGACAATGTCCCGGACCGAGACCGATCCTTTTGCCATGACGTCGGCGACACTGTGGGCGCCGTTGGTCTTTACATCTGCCGGTTTTTTTGCTTTGTTGAAAAGATTAAGTCCTAACATAAAACTATGTCGTCAGTATGATGTCGGTGTAATTTTTAATCGGTGCGAGCTGTCTTCCGGTTGATGACGGGTTGTATAGGTTGTAAAAAAGT
>JANWJL010000001.1 GCA_025451885.1 Candidatus Microgenomates bacterium | reverse complement strand
TTATTGCGACAGTAGTACAACCACACGGAAGTAATTTTATTCAAAAGACTGTTCCTACGCCTAAACCTACTCTCACTGTAACACCAACGCCAACACAAACTCCAACGCCTACACCAACGCCAGTTCCTTTCATTCCAACTATTGCTCCCACCGCTGTACCTGCCCCTGTCACTCAAAACTGTGATCCTGATAAAAATGTATTCTGTGGCTTAGATCCTGATATGAAGAAGTGGTTGTTCATGAAGTTGGCAGACAAAATTATTCAAGGCCCGCCACCCTCAAACAGCGTTAACTGTACAACTACATATGACACCTCGGGAACAGCCCATACAACATGCAACTAAGTAAATTTACACTTCTGCTAATACAACTAAGAGAGAAGGAACATAATCAAAAGGCCATTTTTACTATATGCTTCGAAGCTAAATAGGGGGGGAGGCGTAATCTCTCTAGACTTATTATATAAAGTCTAATGTACCCTTGACATAATAGAAGATTTTGCTATCATGTAAGTATGAACAAAATTTTCGCACTAGGAGAAGATAAGCAAATTGCAGCTCACGTAATTCATTTCGCCCCAATTGCCGTGGGTTCTGAAATCTACAGAGTTATTTATGAAGTATACTCGGATCCTAGTAAACGCAACTTCCTTTTAAAGGAATACGAAGTCTGGCTTTCAGTTTCTTATGTAGAAGATGAAAGCAGGCTTAGTCACGAGCCAACCAATGATGAGATACTTGATTTTGCAAATAATTATCTTCAAAAGAGATACAAGCAAAGTAAGAATAATATACCAACAGAAAGTGGAGCGTATTTAACGAATACGACTGGAGAAATTCGTGGGAATCCCCGTACATTTTCATTCAAAATGTCTGACAAGACCCCTCTTGTGAAAACCACTTTAATGCTTCCTAAGGAAACTCATAAATGGCTTCTTTCTTATGCTGACGAAAAAAATATAGGACTCGGCGAAACCGTAAGAAGAATTGTTGGAGATTTCCAACTTGGTACAGCGTCAGAGAAGAAACCAGATGATAATGAAGAGTCAAGATCAGGTGGCGTTCCACCCATGAAGTAAAGTAGGGCAAGCAGACCTTTCTCAACCTGCGAAAAGCTGAACGTGAGGCTTTGTATTAGTAGTTCGATGCTACTGTGCAAAGCTATGGTTGGATTAAAGTCAGCAAGGAAAATTCTAGGAAAAACAGCAACAAAAATGTCTGATCAGGAAATTGAAAAATTAACAAAATCTCTATATTCATTCGTGTCCCAATTATTAGATAACGCTACTTCGTCATGCAAAAAGCAATAATCTACCTAAGGGTAAGTTCTGAAAGACAGGTAAACGAAGGGAACGGCTTAGATAGTCAGAAAATTAGATGTGAGCAATATGCAAAGCTTAAAGGGTACGAAGTGGCAAGATGTTTTAAAGATGAAGCGGTATCAGGTGCAAATTCTGAGAGGTTGGGTTTCAACGCACTGCTTGAATACATTGATAATCACGCATCGGGAGAGTTCGTTGTATTAGTTGATGATATATCTCGTTTCGCTAGAGATATGCAGGTACATATTAAACTCCGTCAAAACCTAAAAGATAGAAAAGTAACTTTAGAGTCTCCAAACTTTAAGTTTGAGGACAATCCTGAAGGAACCTTTATTGAACATGTCATAGCTGCAAAATCACAGTTAGATAGGGAGCAAAATAGAAGGCAGGTAATTCAAAAACAAAAAGCACGGTTTGAAATGGGTTATTGGCCATTATGTTATCCAGCAGGCTTGATAAATATCAGACATCATATACACGGGAAGATACTAGTTCCTCATGAACCAAGAGCGTCTATTTTCAAAGAAGCTATTGAAAGATATAGAGACGGTTTATTGAATACATTATTGCAAGTTCGGGACTTTATTAATAGTGAGTATAAGGAGCAAGAGCTGAGACCCTTCATTTCTATTAATGGCGCACATAGGATACTTACCAATCCTTTATATGCGGGTTGGATTGAGTATAAACCATGGGGTATCTCTCTGAAGAAAGCTCAACATGAAGGATTTATAGACAAGTCTACATATGATCTTGTTCAAATTAAACTAAATTCAAAAACAAGAATTACATACAGAAAAGATTATCATCTAGACTTTCCGCTTAGAGGATTTGTACTTTGCGGATCATGCAATAAACCTATGACTGCTAGTTGGCATAGAGGTAGGCGGGGTAAAAGATATGCGCATTATTTCTGTAAACAAAGCGAATGTACTGTATACGGAAAAACCATTAGAAAAGTCATTCTAGAGGGTAATTTTGAGCATTTTATAACCAATCTGTCACCCAATCAGGACGTTCTAAATCTTGTAAAATCAATTCTTCTTGATATCTGGCAGGAGCGATCAATTTTAGAGCAAAAAAATGTAAAACTTCGTGATTTAAAAATAGGCGGACTAGAAGTAAAAATAAAAACACTGATCGAAAGAATTACAAAGACAACAAACGAGGATTTGATTAAAGCATATGAAAACGAGATACAAAATCTGCAGAAACAGGAAAGAGAATTGAAAGAGAACGCAACGCCCATATTATACTCACAGCAAAACTTTGGAACCGCACTAGAAACAGTTTTTAGTTACATAAAAGAGCCCGTCAAAATGTGGCAAAGTGAGAGGTACGAAGACAAAATGTTACTGTTGGAGATGTTTTTTGAGGAGAAATTAACAAGCGATAGGAATGGAAACTTTGGAACCCCTACTTTAGCTCCTCTATTCAAGCTATTAGTCCAATTAGAAGCTCCAAATATCTCTTTGGTGGAGATGGCGAGAATTGAACTCGCGTCTAAGAAAACACTTGTTAAAAACGTTGTAACTAGAGATATTCTATTTTTGCTTACTTCCGGACAAGAAAACAGAAAAACTTTTGTCCAGATCGACGATTCATTAAGATGTCGACTTTCTCAATAACCGTAAAAGTTAAGAAAATCCTACCTTGGTTGGTTTTCCCCTTATAGATAGAACCAAGGAAATTCTATAAGGAGTGCTCTTAGTTTACGTATGCAAACCGAGGAGCGTATGCAAGTTCGTCACCTGCATTTAAGATTTTCCATTTGACGCATAGGTGCGCCCTAGCCGTTTAGAAAAGTGCGATTTCTCATCGATACCTTTCATCCCCAATTTTTTAAAGTGCTGTTTTCAGTTCCCGTTGCGCCTGCCGGTCAAGCTTTTTCTTCTTGTCCTGCTTGCGCTTTTCCAAGTCTCGTCGTCCCCTTACAAGAGCTATTTCTATCTTGATTAGACTACCCTTATTATAGCATGAGACAGGGGCTAAGGTCAACCTCCCGGAGCCTCGGATTTTGGTCAAAATACGGCTGATTTCCTTCTTGGAAAGGAGCAGTTTCCGGCTTCGTTTAGGCTCATAATCCTTGTTATCAGCGTATTTATAAGGGTAAACCTCGGCATTTATGAGTACAGGCTGGCCTTGGACTACCCGTACATAGGCATCATCCAGCCTCATCGCACCTTCGCGGATGGATTTGACCTCTCCGCCTGTAAGCACGATCCCAGCCTCAAAACGCTCAAAAGCCTCATATTCTCTCCCAAACTTCCTATTTACAATCTTCATACCCTTATTCTAACAGAAGTTTTTTTAATAGCCTATAGTTGCAAAATAGTCATAACGGGGGTATACTAACTGCGTATGTTCTCAAGAGCTGAAGCAAGACCAAGAGAGTCATGGATGACCCCACAAATATTAGGAGAAAGAACCTATGGCTTAATGAATAGAGTTTGGGATACCATAGATGCTGATCTAGACAGATCTAAAAAGGCTTCAATTGTGCAAGCACGAGGGGGACGTGAAACTTTTTTTCTAGAACCTAGCGAGACTGTAGCTTACATCGTTGATGTAAATCTTCGAAATAAAAAAAGGAACATGAGGATAAGATGTTTAGGAAATCCGCATGCAACTATAGATCTTACTACTCTGCATGACAAACAAGGAGAAGTAAAAGGCGGCCACATAAGCGTTCGAACCTCAAACTCTTTTAGCAGAGATACAGAGAGCGCCTTTAATTCAGCTATCCAAACGTTTAATGTTCTTGGAGGGCTCTAACCCAGCTTAAACGCAGTAAGATTTCTCGTGTCTTCCTTGGAATATTTTCCCCATGCTTTTAAGAAAAAGTCGTATGGAACTTTTTTGTTTCCACCTCCATTTGGACCTGGATCATGAAGAATAAAGTTTTGCTTATCGTAACCAAAGACCAGTACAAAATGTCCAGAATACCCATCTTTATCATGAAGTTTTCGGCCGTTAACATGGCACATGATTAGATAACCTTTATCGATTAACTTCTCAAGATCTGTAAAGTCGGGGAGGCCGTTTTTATGAATATCGGCGTCAGCAAGCTCCTGTGAAGTCTTTCGCTCTTTGTTTAAATCTTTTGTATGTTCGAGGGAAATCCGCGCTATTTTCTCACCATGTTTCTCAATCATGTATTTTTCTCCGTCTTTTGCGAGTCTCACAGGATCCCAACTACTTATAGCCACAATATCAAAGCCCATTTTTTTGAGATTTAAAATCCCACGATTTGACCACGTCCAGTACCCTTCTTCTTTTTCTGTCAGTTTGTCCAGATCTTCCCAACTGTATTCTTTATCTGGCATGAAGTATTTCAAAACAGAGCGAAGGACGGCCTGATAGCAGTGAGTATTATCAGGGTTTTCGTAAAAAGGAACTTCACGTTTTTTCATGAAGACATTGTAACAAACCTATTGCTTAGTCCGCTCTTTTATATAAACAATTTTATAGTGATGGGGATCCTTGCGGGTGATTTCACCATTTCGACCTTCAGCGAGAAAATATAGCACTCTTCCCTTATCATCGTTTACGATGCCGTATAAACCTAAACGTTCTTCTTCGTTCTCATTATTTTGAATAAACTTTCGAATTCGCATTTTTATTTTCACCTCCCAAGACGCAACTTATTAAAAAAAAAATTCAAAGCGCAGTATAACAAAGGATATCAATCTATAGCTTCTATGTCAAGAAAATCTCATAAATAGACATGCAATAAATTTGCATCAGGTATCATAAACTATGAAAGAAAAAATAAAGGACATCTTGTATATAATAGCTTTTTGCCTCTTTTTATATTTGTTTTACGGACTGATAATCGGACTTGGAGATTTTTTTAAATAATACTCTTAGAACTACAACCTTGGCTAAGTTATGTAGCAGATGCGTTGACAAGACAGGCTAGGCGTGAATCTTCCTAATCCTGCCAGTCGTCCTCAACGTCGCCCAGCGATGGAGGAGGAGCTTCCGGGACATGTTTTTTGCCGACTAACGAAACAGATCTGTTTGAAACGCCATTATAAATCGCATCCTGTACCCATAATCCGGGGATGCGGCTTGGTTGATAGATAACCGTAGGATCCTCGTCAGTTTGTTGCATGATTGTCACACGCGAGGACCTCTGATGGATGTCAACAAGTATGGTTGCAAGTTGAGCCATCCCATTGTAATTATCCGCAGGAAGATCAAATTGAAAATCATTCAGGTTAGGATACGTAGCGGTTGCTTTAACCAATTCATACATAAGATCCGCAGTCCAATCGACCTCCTTGTCGGTAATACCTTGTTTGCCTCGGGCATGGTTTAATGTTGCCTTTCTTGTTGCTTCTCTTATGATTCTTCGGCAGGCACTTACAGGCACCAACCGCTCTATTATTTCATCAGGAGTCAGTTTCCTCAGGCGCTCTTGTGGCATGAGGTCGATTATATCGTTTAGCCTGTCAGAAATCAATAAACCTATTTTTTAGTAAGGACAAGAGCAGCGACCTGATTGGGCGTAAGAAGCACGCTTCTTTTGTAAAATCCTCCGCGGGGTACGATGTTGTCTTCCAGTGATTTAACTCCTCCAAGATAGGTAATATCAAGCCGGTATGTCCCGGGTACAAGGTTCGTAAACCGCACAGGCACGAGCTCGGTATTTTTTCCTTCCTGATCGTAGTTCACCAAAATCGTTACTGTCTTTGCAGGAGATGTGGAAGCTATTGCCCGTACAAACGTTCCCTCGCCATCTACCTTCAGGCGGTTTCCATCCAGAAGATTCATAAACTTCAGAGCCTCGAATCTCGGTTTCTTTTCTCCGGTATGAGTAAGGATCCCCCAACGGGGAGCAGGTCCGTCTTTTGCATCAAACGTAAACGCATACTTTACTTTCTGGTCGATCAGGTTTCTTACAGACGCTATAGTATAGGCAGCACCAACATTGGTGTCTGCAATCTGATTGGGTTCGGAGTCATATCCCCATTCTGTAATCATTTTTGGTAAAGCACTGAACTTTCCGTAAGATTCGCGTGGAATCCATGAATCGATATTTTTCACATCATCAATATAGTCGTCAGGATCCTGCGTATAGTGATGCCATGATATGAAATCTATACGGATATTGTTTTGCGCTGCCCATGTTAAAAATAACTGAAACCAGTTTTTATACGCACCCGTGGTACCTGGACCTCCGAGCGAAAACCGTTGAGTATTTTGTGCATTCTTTGCTCCTTTTGCAGAGTACTCGTAAAGCGTTTTATAGTTTTTTGTGTTGCTATACAGATCCCATCTCCCAAAAAGATCAGGCTCATTCCAGACCTCATAATAAATGCCTGCAAGTTTTTCGCCTCTCATACCGCACCAAAGGGCAGTGTTTTTTCCACTATAGCGCTCAATTGTCTTTTGTACCACAAAACTCCATTCGTCCCAGTTGGTCGGAGTTCCCACAAGCGTACCGTCAGCCGAAAGTACAGGAGGCATATAACCTAATGCAAAAAAAGGCTTAGCACCGGTTAGATAAATATCACAGACTGTCTTATCAAGGTCTGCAAAATTCATC
The DNA here is from genome assembly GCA_025451885.1 of Candidatus Microgenomates bacterium. Lineage (GTDB taxonomy): Bacteria > Patescibacteriota > Microgenomatia > UBA1406 > GWC2-37-13 > 2-01-FULL-40-42. The sequence continues at coordinate 37,513 of JANWJL010000001.1, read as the reverse complement.
ACGATTCTTCCGTTCCCATCACGATTAACTACATTGTAAAAGTCGTAAATATGGTCAATACGGATATAGCGGGGAGCAAGCTCCCGAAGTTGGGCAGTCACGTTTTGGAACATCCGGACGCCTTGTTCCTCGCCACCCTGCGCTATAGCCTGCCAGTTGTAGTACAAAGGTCCGGTAATTTTGCCGGTGTTTACGATAATATCTGCTTTTTTCTGCGCTGCGCGCCCAAGATACTGGATCCCCAGAAAAAACGCAGGAATAGAAAGAATTAAGATCACTGCAAACAAAATGATTCGGTAGACAAGTCTTTTATTTTCGTCCATACGGCTTGCTAACGAAATGATAAGAAATTGGGAAAATGAATGCAACTACACCCTCAAATGTTAAGTTGACTTGACATACTTATGTTGATACTTTATTCTGTCATAAACAATGGCCGACTATGTTTCAAACTGTGTCCATAAACTTAGAAAAGAAAAGGGAGTTACACAAAAAGACCTTGCAGACGCTGTTGGCGTGACGCGGCAAACTGTGATAGCAATCGAGAAAGGTAATTATACTCCCTCTGTGTTACTGGCTTTAAAAACTGCAAAGTTTTTTAAAGTCAGCGTAGAACAAGTATTCGAATATCATGAAAAATAATTTCATATCGGAAATAGCGGTCTCAATAATTCTGCTTACTCTCACAGTGCTCCTTTTGAATCCTCTCAATCTTTGGATGCCGCGGGAGGCTCATATGGGAATGATTGTAGCGCTTGCGGTTTTTTTTATTCTGTTTGCGTCATTCATTTGGAGGGAGAAGAGCATAGATGAGCGCGAAGCATTGCACCGCAATATTTCCGGGCGGTGGGCATACCTTGCTGGTACGACTATTGCAGTCACCGGTGTTGTAGTACAAAGTCTACAGCACACTCTGAATATGTGGTTAGTGTTGTCTCTTGTCGCAATGATTTTGGGAAAAGTAGTGGGATTAGTTTACGGAAAACTGAAAAAATGAAGGAGGTGAAAATATGAACAAAGGAAATATTTTAATCTGGGTTTTGGTTGCAGTGGTTTTAGCTGGAGGGGGAATATATTTCTACCAGCAAAATCTAAAAAAGGAAAAGCCGACGATGGAGGAAACGGCCATAAAAGACAAGGAGATGATGAAAGACGGCGAGAAAATGTCGGACGACAAAATGATGGAAGATGACGCCATGATGAAAGCAGGTTATAAAGGGAAGGTGCTTGCTGGGAAAATTTCACCCTATCTGGAATTCAATCAAGCAGACTATGAAAAAGCACAAAAAGAAGGAAAGATTGTATTTCTGGATTTTTATGCGAACTGGTGTCCAATCTGTCGTGCAGAGGCTCCAGAGATCCACTCAGGTTTTGACAGTCTTACCACCGATAAAATAGTAGGATTTCGGGTAAACTTTAAGGATAGCGATACGGACGAAAATGAAAAGAAACTGGCTGAAAAATACGAGATTCCCTATCAACATACAAAGGTGATACTGAAAGGAGGACAGCAAGTATTAAAATCAGGGGATCAATGGGACAAGGAGACGTTTACAAACGAGATTAATAAGGCGCTCTAATCAATACGATGATTGTTTTACTTACATTTGCATTTCTTTCAGGCCTCGTTACGATACTAGCACCATGTATATGGCCTCTCCTGCCGATAATCTTATCGGCATCCGCAACCGGTGGAAAAAGAAAACCCTTCGGCATCACGCTAGGAATAATCACGAGCTTCGCTTTTTTTACGCTCACCCTTTCTTATATCGTAAAGATAATCCCGTTTAACCCGGACGGCCTGCGGTTATTTGCCGTCGTGATAATCGGATTTCTCGGCTTAACATTGGTAATACCGGCACTTGCCCGAAAAGTAGAGGGCGCGGTAAGCAATCTATCCAACCGTCTGGGAATACGTCCGACTGGTGGACAAGATGGCTTCTGGGGAGGTTTGCTCACGGGTCTTGCACTGGGAATTGTCTGGACTCCCTGCGCCGGACCGATCCTTGCAACTATCGCGACGTTGGCTGCGACCAGAAGCGTTAGTACCGATATTATTCTGGTGACCATAACGTATGTAGTTGGCGTAGGTATACCCTTATTCTTTTTTGCAGCTCTTGGCCAGAAGGTATTTACCCAAAGCAGAAAACTCTCAAGATACACCGGCAGGATTCAGCAGATCTTCGGCATCATCATGATTGCTACCGCTCTGTTGATATTCACAAACTACGACAAGGTTCTTCAGGCAAAACTGCTTGATAAGATTCCGGCCTACTCGAAATTTATCAATGATCTTGAGGGAAACAGTAAGGTCAAAGAACAGCTTGACCGTCTCCGAAATACAAATAACGACCAGACGCGGCAAAACAAAGCATTTAATCCGACCGACGATATGCTTCCCAATCTTGGAAAAGCTCCGGAGTTCACCGGAATCGCAAAATGGTTGAATCCTGAGAAACCTCTGACGATGAAGAGTCTTCGCGGAAAGGTTGTGCTCGTGGACTTCTGGACCTATACCTGCATCAACTGCATCCGCACCCTGCTATATGTCACATCATGGTATGACAAATATAAAGACAAGGGATTGGTAGTGGTGGGAGTTCATACGCCTGAGTTTGAGTTTGAGAAAAATACCGACAATGTGCTGGGAGCAATCAGGCAATATAAGATCCACTATCCGGTCGCACAGGATAATGACTATGAGACATGGCGTGCTTTTGACAACCATTACTGGCCGGCAAAGTACCTAATCGACAAAGACGGCAATATCCGCTATTTTCACTTTGGCGAAGGAGATTATGATGTCACAGAACACAATATAAGACTTCTTCTTGCTGAGGCTGGTAAAAAGGTAGACGATCCAATGGTGAAATTAAAAGAAGATGCTCCTGCCGGACTTATCACTCCGGAGACATATCTAGGGTCTTTACGGGCTGACCGCTTTGGATCAGATCAACCTCTAAGCAACGGCAAAAGAAGATACACTTTAAATCCAGGACTTCCGGAGCATTATTTTTCATACGGAGGAGACTGGGAGATAAATGACGAATATGCTTCAACCGCCGGCAACTCACAGCTTAATCTGAACTTTTCTGCAAACAAAGTATTTCTCGTTATCACTCCGGTATCTGCAGACGACGTGGTCAATGTTTCACTGGATGGGAAACAAGTAAATTCTTCAAACGCGGGCAGTGACGTAAGAGAGGGAACAGTGATCTTAAATGAGCCCCGCCTCTACAATCTGATTGATCTGAAGGGAAAGCAGGGAAACCATCTTCTACATCTGGATTTTAAGTCGCCGGGCATCAAAATCTACGCCTTCACCTTTGGTTAATATAGTATACTTGCTAAATGACAGCTCTAGAACGGCCTGTATTAGCAGGACAAGCAGGATTTGCCAAATCTGAAAAACGAAAACTAAGACGAAGAGAAGAGCAGTTGGTGGGAGAGTGGACGAAATCCTTTTTTCGTACAGTAGGCCACGCAGTACAAGCAATGCTAAGAGTTTTAGGAATAAAAGAACATGAACAACAGGATCCAACAGGTCCGGTCAGCGCTCCACGCAAATAAGATCGACGCCCTTCTTGTCTCAAGCCATTACAACGTCTACTACCTCACAGGATTTAAAGGACTTGCTCCGGAGGACCGCGAAGCATTTGTTTTAGTTACCCAAAAAGAATGCTATTTAATTACAAGCAGACTTTACAATCCGTCATTTCCCAAAACACGAATTCTTGAGCCGGATAAGCGTTTAACCTATCACATAGATGACATCGCAAACAAAGACGATATAAAAAAAATCGGAGTCGAGAGCGACAATCTAAGATTAGCTGAATTCCAGGCTTTACAAAAAAAACTTTCAGATCTTCAATTTGTTAGTACTCGCAATATTGTAGAGGAAGTAAGAGTTGTCAAAGATAAAGATGAAGTCCTAATGATCCGGAAAGCAAGCGAACTGGGAGACAAATGTTTGGAGGACGTAATGAAAACAGTGAAAGCCGGACAAACCGAACGGGAAATTCTTTTCAAACTTGATAGATGGATGAAAGATCGCGGAAGTGAAGGAGCATGGTACCCGTTTGTTGTGGCAGCTGATAAAAATACCTCGGTTCCTCATCACGACGCCAGAGTTGGAAACCATAAGATTAAAAGCGGGTCATTGATTCTTGTAGATATGGGAGGCGAGCATAACAATTATGTTTCGGATATAACAAGAATGTTTGTTGTAGGAAAACCAACTTCAGAAATAGCTAAAACACACGCAAAATTATTAGCTGCCCAAGAAAAAACTATCGCCTATGTCAAAAAAAGCCAGACAGGAGAAATGATAGATTCTTTCTGCCGCGACCTCCTTATAAAAGATGGATTACCAACCCACCCGCATGTTACAGGACACGGTGTCGGACTGGAAGTTCACGAGAGTCCACGGGTGAGTATAAACGCAAAGGATAAGATTACTGCAGGCAATGTCATAACAATAGAACCGGGATTTTATTTCGAAGGAAAATTCGGCATGAGGATTGAAGACACCGTGTTAGTTACAGAAAACGGCGCTGAAATTCTCACCAAATTCCCTAAAACCCTCCAACAACTTTAAACTACTACTGCGTCATTCTGGTAAACGAAGTGCATCTAGAATCTGATTCTGGACAAGCCAGAATGACAAATGGTTGTAGTAGATACGCTATAGTCGCTACGTATTCATTTCTCTACAATCCTTCGTATGCTCTCAAAAATCTATTCCGGTACAACCATCGGGCTCGAAGAAGTTCTGATCGAGGTTGAGGTTGATGTGGCTGGTCATGGATTTCCCACAGTCACAATTGTGGGCCTTCCGACAAAAGCAGTTGACGAATCAAAGGAACGCGTACGCGCTGCTCTTGCAAACAACAGTTTTGATATGCCGGATTCCCGTATCACCATAAATCTTGCACCTGCTGATATTCCAAAAGAGGGAGCGAGTTTTGACCTCCCGATTGCTGTGGGAATTCTGGCATCTTCCGGCATGATCAAGAGGGAAGAGCTTAGATCAAGTCTTTTTACCGGTGAGCTTTCGCTGGAGGGAAAGGTACGGGGAGTCTCCGGAGTGATATCACTTGCGCATCTTGCCAAAAAGAAACGTATCAAACAGTTTTTTGTACCGATTGAAAATGTAAAAGAAGCATCACTTATAGACGGGGTTGAGATTTTTCCGGTAAGTCAACTGTCAGATATCATCCTCCACATTAACGAGGAAAAACCAATCGAGCCATTTATAAACACCGAAGGGTTTCAGCAGACAGTCGAAGCAGACTTTGATTTCAAAGATATTAAAGGCCAGGAGCAGGCGAAGCGAGCGCTCGAGATAGCAGCTGCAGGATTTCACAATATCCACCTAACCGGCCCTCCTGGGGCAGGGAAGACGATGCTTTCCCGCGCCTTCACCTCAATAGTTCCGCCCATGGAAAAGTCAGAAATGCTGGAAGTATTAAAAATTCACTCGATCGCAGGACTTCTGATGCGCGCAGAAAGAATCATTCAAAGACCGTTCAGAAATCCCCATCATACCACCTCGAGGATCGGACTCATCGGAGGAGGGAGTAAGCCGTCTCCGGGCGAGGTATCTCTTGCCCACAACGGTGTATTGTTCCTTGACGAACTGCCAGAATTTCCCCGCTCCGTTATAGAATCTCTGCGCCAACCGCTTGAGGACGGTGAAGTAAGAATCTCCCGCGCAGCCGGCACACTGCTTTTCCCCTCGCGTTTTCTACTGGTTGCAGCATCAAATCCCTGTCCGTGTGGATATCTGGGTCATCCCAAAAAACCTTGCAGGTGTATGCCCGGCGCAATCATGGCATACCGGAAAAAACTTTCCGGCCCTTTGCTTGACAGGATCGATCTTCATATTATGGTCCCACCGGTCGAAAGAGAAAAACTCATTGATTTAAAAGACGGCGAATCAAGTGCCGAAGTGCGTGCACGGGTAATACGAGCAAAAAAACAACAGACAGGGCGTTTTCGTGGAACACCTGTTTCCACAAACGGGCAGATGAAGCCGACGGATATTAAAAAACTGTGCAAACTTGAGGACAAGGCTATAGTGCTTCTCAAAGAGGCGATCTCCCGCTTTTCCCTCTCCGCGCGTTCCTACTTTAAGATCATTAAAATAGCCCAGACGATCAGCGATCTCGAGGAAAAAGAACAGATTTCAGCCCTGTCCGTCGCCGAAGCATTGCAATATAGACTTACAGAACACTAAAGAGGGAAGAAAGAGCTGTTGACAAAGGCAAAAGCGCCATTTTATAATGTTCCAATAATGAAGAAGGTACTCCAACGAGCTTCCTTAGTAGTTTCTCAGTTAATTTTGGCCGGTTCTGTCATGGCCCAGAACCGTTCAAGCGTACAGGTAGTTGACCTTGGATTCCCGGTTCCCACCCTTTCAACGCTTCTCACCTTTATCATCAGATTCTTTTTTGTCGCAGCAGGACTGGCTGCATTACTATATCTTCTATTGGGAGCCTTTTCATGGGTTACCTCAGGAGGACAGAAGGAAAACGTAGAAAAAGCACGGGACAAAATCCAGGCAGCGATCGTCGGACTTATTCTTATCGTTGCGGTGCTTGCAATTATGGTCACGCTTGAACAGGTAGTCTTCAATCAAAAAATCTGCGTCGGACTATCTTGCGACATTACGATCCCCAATCTTATTCAATAATCCTAAACGATGTTTCCTGTCTACGCGCAAGGAACTACTTGGCAGAACTGTTCGGTCGCCGGTGTACCCACACTTAAATGTATGGAGATAATATTCGAGCGCGCCCTATTTTTCGCTTCATCGTTGGTCATCGTCGTTTTGTTCATAATGTTTATCATCGGATCATTTACCTATCTGACTTCATTGGGAAATCCGGAAAAACTTAAGAAAGCTCAAAACACCTTGAAATACGCGATTGCAGGATTCGTCCTGTTTCTCGCATCATTTCTGATCCTAAAGACGATAGATCTGCTCTTTTTGGGCAATAAGGGAGATATCTTCCGCTTCACGATCGGACCCAAGTAGTTCTTCTTACGGGGCAGGAGTTACAAAGATTACCTTCACACCACGGTCTTCCGGTATGGGTGAACGGAGTTTGTTTTGTTCCTTAATATACGAATATCCGACGAAAAGAAGAAGGGCGATTCCTATCGCAAGCAAGATTACCCCCACGATTTTCATACATTCACTTTTTCTTTGATGAGGTAGCGCGGTCTATTTTGGACCTCTTTATAGATATGGGCTATGTATTCCCCGATGATGCCGATAGTAATAAGCTGGACGCCTCCTATGAACATGATTCCGACAAAAAGAGCAGCCCATCCGGTGACCCAATATGAGGGTAGAAATATTTTTCCCAAGATTGCGTAGATCACGCCCAAAAATCCGACTGTCGCAGAGATAAAACCCAAAAATGTCGCAAGCCTAAGAGGTTTTATTGAAAACGCCGTAATTCCCTCAAGTGCGAAGTTGATCATCTTCCCAAGAGTGTAGTGAGTTTTTCCTGCATTTCTTTTCTCCCGCTTAAAGTAGACAAAGTCAGAAGGATATCCTCCCCATGCTGCCAGCCCCCTCCAAAAAAGAGATTGTTCTGAAAGGTGGTTGACCATATCAACCACGGTCCGGTCCATAAGCCGGTAGTCGCCGACATCATCGGGAATAGGGGTATCAGACAGAAAGTTCATAAATTTATAGAAGACCGATGCAGTCCATTTTTTCATAAATCCGTCTACCTCTCTGGTATTTCTTTTTGCGTATACGATCTTTGCTCCCTTCTTCCACTTCTCGACCATCTGGGGAATAATTTCAGGGGGATCCTGAAGATCCGCATCAAGACTTACGACACAGCCCCCCTGGGCTATCTGATATCCGGCTGATAAAGCCATCTGGTGGCCGAAGTTTCTATAGAAGGAGACGAGTTTTACCGAAGAATTTTTCTTGGTAATTTTTTTGATTTCAGAGACTGTACGGTCGGTTGATCCGTCGTCAACAAGAATAATTTCATGGGAGATTCCTTTAAGAGACTGCTGGAGTCTTTTTACCAAAGGAGCAATATTGCTTTCCTCATTAAATACCGGAACAACGATTGAGATCAATTGGTCGTTCGACATATATTGGTTACGGGGCCAGGAGTTGAACCTGGTCTAGAAGATTATGAGCCTTCTGTGCAACCGTACACTACCCCGTAAATGTAGCTTTATTATATCATAGCTTGAGGCTGTTTTATTGTCTGAAAAAGACCTGAAGCCACTGTTGATAGACCGCCAGGACAGGCTTTTTAGGGGGGGTCGGGGTCCGGGTAGGCTTCGGAATTATGACCGCAATCTCGCCGTCTTTAAGTAGGTTTAATTTATCGCGGATGATCTTTTCCTGTTCGTTAACATCATTGTTTTTGAGGATCTCGGTCTTGAGCGAAATATTATCTTTTTTTTCTTTTTCATACTCTTTTTTGAAGCTTTCGTAAAAACTGGTAGTTTTTTTATAATCAAAAATATTTTTGCTTAGGGAGAAAAAAAGAAACAAGACAATAATGCCGATAAATACTTTCCGTACGCGCTCCATACCTTAAGTATAACGCCTACACACGACGTCATTCTGGTAAACGAAGTGCATCCAGAATCGATTCTGGACAAGCCAGAATGACCAATCAAGAGGTTTTTTTCTGAAGGATCGGCATGATGCGCGAAGGATCTGCTTTTCCACGGAGTTCCTTCATCACGATGCCGATGATTGCCTTTGGGTTTTTCTCCATAGCTTCTTTATTTTCTTCGATCAATCGGTCAATCTCGCCTTCGATCTTTTCGTCACTAAGCTCCTCAGGCAAATATGAGGCGACGATCTCAAACTGTTCTTTGTTTTCCGCGATAAGATCGTCCCTACCACCTTTTTGTGCTGCATCAATAGTTTCTTGTAGTTCCTTTTTTATTTTCTGAAGTATGGTTACGACCTCTTCATCAGAGAGTTCTGATTTTTTTTCGATCTCTTTATTTTTGATCTGCGCGATGATATACCGGAGTGTAGTAAGTTTTTTAGGATTATTGGCTTTTAGTGCTTCTAATTGATCCGCTTGCAATTTTTTTCCCAACATTCCATAATTATAGAGCATGAGGAAGAAAAAGGATGTAGACGTCTTGCATGTTTTGGCAGAATTCCAAAAGAACATCCTCGAGAAGAAACCCTCCGCAGAGATAATGTACGACGAAGTGCAGATGATGCATTTTAAGATACGCCCGGTTCAAGGCGACGTCTCACTCCTAAATCTTTCCGATATCAATCTTATAGAGGCGCTCTGGAATCTGGGGAAGCTTGATGAATTTTTCCGCACCCAGAAAGATCAGCTCACACAAAAACAAAAACAAATCTTTTTCCAGTTTATGGAAAATATGTACGAACAATTTCAGGATAAACTAAGCAATGTGAGGCTTAAGCCTATTGAGGAGATTGAGACCAACTCTTCGGTCGAGATGGAGATTTTTAAAGAAGAAACCATCCGCACCAAGGTTAATTAATAAACTTCAACGTCATTCTGGCTTGTCCAGAATCCAGCCATTCTGTACAATTTCTTTTTACCATGCGCAAACTTCCCGTAGTTCTTGATATCGAGACTCAAAAGACTTTCCGTGAAAGTCCGGACAGCTCCAAACTTGGGATCTCGCTTGCAGGCGCCTATATCTATGCTACCGAACAGGTGAAGACATTTCGCGAAGACGAGCTGCAGGAACTTTTTAAGATTCTTGAAAATGCTTCCTACATTGTGGGATTCAATATCCGGCATTTTGATCTGCAGGTCCTTCAGCCATATTACCCGGGCGATCTTTCAAAATTTCCGGTAATGGATATCCTCGAAGAAATAAAAGAAAAAATCGGCAGCAGAAGAGCTCTGCACGATATCTTAAAAGCAACCTTAGGTAAAGGAAAGACAGGACACGGGCTTTTAGCGATCAATTATTTCAAAGAGGGGAAATGGGACGAGCTTACAAAATACTGCACGGATGACGTAATGCTTACGAAGGAACTATTTGATTTTGGAGTGCAGAATAACAAGATTTATTATCTACAAGAAGTCCAGAAGCTTCCGATAACCGTGGATTGGAAACCCTACTTTATGCCGCCTAAAGACACCTCCACCCATCTTACTCTCCCTTTTTAATCAGTTCGCCAATCTCGGCATGAAAGCAATCTACTCTCCAGGTGACGTAAATATAGTTAATCAAAAATACTGAAATCCCGGTAATCAATAAAGTTGTCTCCTGCAGATGCATAAGTTTCAAAATAACAAAAGCACTACCTCCGATTACAAAGAGTATTAGAAAGTGTAGTAGTATGGTCTTTGTTTTAGAATCAATATTTATAGGCCAGTGTCCATGAGGGCGTCCGCTCATACTAAGTTTCAACCACTGTACTTTTTGCCGCATTCCCCAGATTTCTACTACATTATGAACAAATTCCGCAAAACAAAGCGCTGTTATGAGAGTAATGAGATCCTTCATTCGAAAATTATATCAGGAACGTCAGAACAAGAAGAACGAACTATTTGGTAAAATATATCTACTTCCCCTGTAGCTCAATTGGCAGAGCAGGCCCCTGTTAAGGGCAAGGTTGGCGGTTCGAGTCCACCCGGGGGAGCCAAGCTTGACTTCAAATAAATAATTAACTACTCTAACGTTAATGGAATCAAACCAGACTCCATCGGTTTCTCAACACCAGAATAACCGAGCTCTAAAAATTGCAACTTTAATAGTAGTAACAATTTTAATCGCCGTAGTTTCTTCTTTTGCAACGTATTATTTCTTAAATAAACAATTCGATAAAAAATTACAGTTAATGCAAAAAGCTAATCAAGTACCAATAGTTTCTCCAACCACTTTTGTGACAATTCCTACCCCCACGTTTTATCCTGTAGACAGTAATCCTAATCTAAAAAGACATATCTCTGAAAAGTTTGGAATTACATTTACTTATCTCAAAAATCAAAGTCCAGAAAGAGCAAACGCAATAGAAGTTCTCGAAGAAAATACCAAAATATATATTGGCGGAAAAGAAGGACAATGGGTCGAAGTATTCGATAAAAACCCTAAAGATTCTTTAGAAGAAGCAATAAGAAAAAGAATCTTAACTAATTATTCACCAACCGATTGTTTTGTAGAAAAAAGCAAAATAACCAATTCAAGTTATCCACCTACTTTTGAACAAGCGCATATTTCATTTCCAAAGACGAATGATGAAAACGATCCCTTCTCCGAAAGTACGGCAAAGAAATGTCCCAGTGATTACAGGGAGACAAATGGGATACGATTCTTTTTACAAGATAATAATTTTCCAAACAAATTCTTTTTCTTTAGTATTGGACAATATGCAATACTTGCGGATGGTAACAAAAGCTGGTTTGACACATTCCAGGTTTTAAAATAGTAAGTTTATATTCGTTTGTATTAACGATCCAGCAAGCAGAGATTTTCTTCGTGATATAATTCCCCCTATATGAAAGCAACAAAAAAGGTTAAGGGGTTTTCGGATGAGGAGCGGGCAGCTATGCGAGAGCGTGCCAAAGAACTTCTAGCAGAAGAGCGTGCTAGTAAGAATAAAGCTGCCGGAGAACAAATATTGCTTGCGGCAATCGCCAAGATGCCGGAGCCGGATCGCTCCATGGCCAAACGGGTTCATAATATCGTCAAAGCCAACGCGCCTTCGCTCTTACCCAAAACCTGGTACGGGATGCCAGCGTATACCAATAAAGATGGCAAAGTAGTCTGCTTCTTTCAGGATGCAAATAAATTCAAATACAGATACGCAACGCTCGGTTTTCAAGATACAGCAAAGATCGATGATGGCGAGATGTGGGCGACCAGTTACGCGCTAAAAAAAATAACACCCGTTGTAGAAGCAAAAATAATCGCTCTCGTAAAAAAAGCAGTGAGCTAAAGCTTATGAATATGTTTAAGGCGGTCAAAGCAAAGACCGTGAAAGAATATTTTGACGCTTTACCTCCGGAACGGCAAGCGCCTATGGAGTTTCTACATAAATTTATCCAGAAAAATACTCCTTCTCTCAAATCGCATTTTGCTTACAACATGTTGGGCTACGGAAGTTTTAAATACAAAAATAATAAAAAGGAAGAGCTTAATTGGCCCACCATCGGGTTAGCAAGTCAGAAAAATTACATCAGCCTGTATGTTTGTTCTGTCGAAAACGGAGAATATATAGCAGAAAAAGCAAAAAATAAACTGGGTAAGGTAAATGTAGGAAAAAGCTGTATCCGGTTTAACAAAATTGAAGATCTGAATCTGGAAGAATTAAAAAAGGTATTAAAAAAAGCCGAAAAATCTCCCGGCCTTGTAGGGGTTGGCGCAAGCAAAAAGTAGGGTATAATATTCATGCTATGAAATACGTCGACGGATTTGTTCTAGTAGTCCCCAAGAAAAAACTAAAGGAATATAAAAAGATGGCACAGGGTGGTGCAAAAATTTGGATGAAGTATGGCGCTTTGGATTACAAGGAATGCATCGGAGACGATCTGAAGCCGAATATGGGTGGGTTTAAAGTAGCCACGTTTCCACAGATCACCAAGCTCAAAAAAGGTGAAGCAGTAGTTTTTTCCTACATCGTTTTTAAATCCAGAAAGCACAGAGACCAGGTCAATGCAAAGGTCACGAAGGATCCTTCGATGAACGACCCTGAGATGAAAAACACACCCATGCCTTTTGATATGAAGCGGATGGCCTACGGAGGATTCGAAGTCCTCGTCGACTCTTCCAAGTAAACTTCTCCTGATATAATTTCTTCAATGTTTGCAATCATCGGTGTTCTTGCAGGTATCATTTCCTTTGCTTCCAATCTTCCGTACATTTATGACACAATAAAGAGAAAGACCAAGCCGCACAGAGTGACATGGGGTATATTCTTCCTTCTTAATCTTATTTTCTTAGGAAATCAATTAGCTGCTGGTGCTACTAACTCAATTTGGCTTGTAGTTGCATTTGCAGTATCAACGTTTACTATATTTCTGCTTTCATTAAGAAATGGAGTTGGTGGTTCAACAAAGCTGGATGTAGTCGTGTTGGTAGGGGCATTGTTGGGTGTGGCAATTTGGCAGTTATTAGACGCACCGGTTGCTTCAATAATCGCTAATGTAACGGTTGCTGCAATTGCAAGTATTCCCACTTATAAAAAGGCATGGACGCATCCCAATACAGAAACAAAGGTTTCATATTCAGTCGGTGCTTTTTCTGCTTTATTGTCAGCGATATCAGTAGGCAAGTTAGATTTTGTATTGCTTCTGCTACCAATATATTCAGTAATCTACCAAGGCTCAATATTCTTGATTCTAATAAGACGAAACTTTTCTTCCTGATATAATTTCTAGCATGGTTGACTTTAAAGATTTTGAAGAAATAGATATTCGCTTGGGGAAGATCATAGAAGTTGAAGACTATCCTGAAGCAAGAAAACCTTCATATAAGCTACAGATTGATTTCGGTCCGGAATTAGGCACCAAAAAGTCAGTGGGTCAATTTGTTGCAAACTATTCAAAAAAAGAACTAAAAGGAAAACTTGTAGCCTGCGTGATAAATTTTCCACCGCGCCAGATCGGTCCCGCCGTCTCTGAAGTATTGACCCTTGGATTTCCCGATAAGGAAGGCAACGCAATACTCGTTAGTCCTTCCAAAGAAGTTCCTTTAGGAGGCAGGCTGTTTTAATTATGGAAAAAGATAACATAGAAGACCCGCTTTTGCCGGAAGTATTCGATTATCTTAATAAATTTGATTTTCCGCTAGCCCAGATAATTCAGAGGAAATTTAAGATCGGATTCTCCAGAGCCGAAAAAATTCTTAAACAAATCGAATCAAAAAACATTAAAATCTGACTAGATCAATTCTTCAACCTTTTTGATATCTCCAGAGTCTTAGAATCCCGCACATTATTAAATTGGTACAATATACTTTCATGTCGAGACTTTTCAAAAATATCAGATTCTACGTTTTGTCCTCCAGCATACTTCTTTCAATACTCATATTCATACAAACCCGTGCAACCGTTCCCGGTGGTTCTTTACAGATAATTAGACTTACACAATACTTTGCACTTATATCTCTTTTTTATCTCTACCTCGCTATTCTTGCGGGCCCTTTCATTTATACATTTCACGGGTTTCCATTCCGGCGACAGTATTTTAAAGCCCGTCGTGCGCTCGGCGTCTCGGCATTTTATTTCGGACTTCTTCATGCATGCTTTGCTTTTTTTGGACAGCTGGGTGGATTCGCAGGACTCGCATTTCTAAGCGAGAAATATCTTCTTGCAATAAGCCTAAGCTTTACTGCATTGGTGATTCTTACGGCTATGGCCGCAACTTCATTTGATTTTATGGTAAGAAAGCTTGGATCACGATGGAAGATGATACATCGGTTTGTGTATCTCGCCGGATTTTTTATTCTAATCCATGCCCTTATGTTAGGCACCCACTTCAGTGATCTTTCGACGCTTATTCCCAAAATATTTTTCACAGCGTTTGCTTTTTTAATAATACTCGAGGGAAGAAGAGTCGACGCATTTCTATCCAAAAAATTTAAAAACCTGCCCAGTTTTGGAATCATAATACTGCTTGTGGCAGGATTTATTATCACAGGCACAAGCTACTATGCATACACTACTTATTTCCCACAAAACGGAGGCATCATATCCCTTGGAATACATGCACAGCACATACAACTTGCAAAAGAAGCCCAGCAAGGAAATATTTCGGGTGGAGCAAGCGTTAACAACTCGAATATTCCGGGTTTCAAGGGAGACAAAACCAAAAGATACACCGTAAGTTTTTCTTACCCTGAAAATATACAAGCCAATCAGGATGTTGAATTACGATTCAAGATTTACGATGCGTCATCAGGAAATAAAGTAGATTATTTTAGCAAAATATGGGACAAGTCAATGCACCTGATAGTCGTTGATTCCGGACTTAAGTATTACGATCATATACACCCCGTCCTAGACGATGACGGCTTTACTATTGTCACCCAATTTCCTAAAGATGGTATCTACCATCTCTACATTAATTTTCAGCCGTTTGGCGCAATCGAACAACAGTTTGCCTTTACGCTTCCGGTAGGCGACATTTTCCAAACAGAAAAAGCAAATAATCCACTAGATGGGAATCTGACAAAATTTGTTGATGATTACCGCATAACTCTTATAACCCCGTTACCGTTAGTCGCTTCTCAGCTCTCGGTCGGACAGCAAAAATTAACATTTAACATAGAGGATGCAAAAACCGAAAAACCAGTCAAAACCTTAAAGCCCTATCTTGGTGCATTCGGCCACCTTGTACTGATCAATCAAACTACATACGACTATATTCATGTTCATCCGACAACGTTAAACCCCCCAGCTCCAAATGCAAACTCAGGACCCAATGTAGAGTTTTTGCCGCTTGGATTGTACGGCCCAATAGAGCCCGGCGTATATAGAATTTTTGTACAATTTAATCCTGACAATAAGCTTACGCTTGTTGATTATACTGTGAAGATACAATGATGAAAAAATACTCTATTGTCATAGCCAGTTTGTTTTTGTTCCTCCTGATAACTCCCGGCAAAGTAAATGCCCACGTTCTTCAAAAGGACGGATCGATCGGAGCAGTCCTTCATATTGATCCGGAAGACGACCCGATTGTAGGTCAGCCTGCCAATTTTTTCTTTGAGTTTAAAGATACTCAAAACAAGTTTAAACCGGCAAACTGCAACTGCATCGTATCGATAATAGAAGATGGAAAAGAAATTTATTCCCAGCCGCTATTTCAAGATAATTCCGATCCGAGCCTCTCCAATGCAAGTTTTTCTTTCACATTTCCCCAGAAAAATATCTACCAAGTCAAAGTAGTCGGTGCGCCGGAGAAGCCAGGCCAATTCCAACCCTTTAAGCTATTTTACGATCTTAGGATCTCAAGAGAAGAGAGGAGCAGTAACGATTCCACTCAAGCAAATAACAATTGGTTAAACGATCACACGGTGCATCTGGCACTCGGATTATTGGCAGTTGCTGTGACAGGATTTGTTTTAATTAATCGGAAAAAGAAACAGTAAATCATATGGAACACTCTCTTCATCTCATCTTAATCATTCTTCCGACTCTTCTCGTGGTTTTTTTTACTTCGCCAAAAAAAGTAAAAACCTCATCTTTAAACAAACTAGGATTTTTAATTATTGTATTTTTTCTCTTTTTTCACGTAATTCCTACCAATCTAATAATCGCTTTACATCACCAATCAGAAGCGCACTCTATAAAGGATCACCCCTGTTGTTTGCCACAAGCAGCTACTACAACACCGAAGGTCAGCATGGACGCAACCGTAATCGTACTTAGACCCGTCCATGAGATTAATCACTCATTCCAAGATTTCCCCGAAGTACTATCTATTTCAATCCGATCTCCTCCATCCACTTCCTAACGAAACTTTATTATCAGTTCTTCCGTGAGAAATGTTCTTACGGATCTATACAAAAAAGAAAGGAGGTGAATAATATGAAAAAAGCACTAATAACTGTCGGCACTGTACTGACAGGATTGTTTATGATGGTTGTCCCTGCGCTTGCCCACGTAGTGGTAAAACCTGCAGAGGTCGGAGTAGCGGCTTTTCAGACCTTTACGATCGGAGTCCCGAATGAGAAGGATAATCCCACCGTAGGGCTCCGTCTGGTAATGCCCGACGGGTTAAAGTACGTTTCTCCCAACGTAAAACCCGGTTGGAAGATCGAGGTCAAGAAGTCGGGAGAGGGTGAAGACGCAAAGGTCACCGAGATCGTTTGGACCGACGGGTCTGTACCCGAGGGACAACGGGACGACTTTTTCTTCAGCGCGCAGGTACCCGCAAGTGAAACCTCGCTGAAATGGAAGGCCTATCAGACCTATGAAGACGGCACTGTTGTATCCTGGGATCAAGAACCCAAGGAAAAAATGTCTGACGATGAGATGGAGATGATGGAGAAAAAAAATCTCGGTCCATACTCACAGACCAAGGTCGTCAACGATCTTAAGAGTGGAGATTCGATGAGCATGCAAAAGCCTGCGTCTCCACAGCAAAGCAATCTTCCTATGATATTGAGTGTTGCGGCACTTGCACTTTCATTGCTTTCTCTTTCAATGAAGAGAAGATAAGCAGTGGATAGCGGGAAGAGATGAAAAGGGCGGCCGAAAGGCCGCCCTTTTGCTAAAATATACTGATGAAAAAACTATTCATCTTCTTTTTCTTCGTTTTGTTTTTAATTCCAAAAACCGTTTTTGCAAACGGGGCCGGACTTCCGCCTTTTTTTAAGATCAATGAAAAACTTGCAGTATCCAATCCACTTCAACAGTATGGAGTAACCGCCTCAAGTTTTCTAATTCCCCAGGATTTTGCACCGGAGAAATATGTGATAAACGAACCCATAAATTTTTTAATAGACCAGGAGCCCCTTTCGGGAATAATTCCGGAAAATCTTATCTCAAACACTAAATATATATGGGATTTTGGAGACGGAAGTAAGGCCGAAGGGATAGTCAATACTCATACTTATTCCAGGATTGGATCCTACATCTTAACCGTTACTATAAACGTTTATTACGATATGAACAATCCTCCCACACAGTTTGTGGACTCATTTCTCATCAATGTAGTCCCGGATAAAAATTTCAAAGGATTTCCTAAAGCTATCATCACAATGAACGAAAAAGTAATTAAAATTACTCCCGACGCAAACGGCATTATAAATGATGTTTTGGAAGCCGATCTTAAAAAGCCGGTTACATTTAGCGCATTGGAATCTAGGTCTTCATCAAAGATCACAGAGTATTTATGGAACTTTGGAGACGGCCAGACTGCTACCGGACCAAATATAACTCATAGGTATGACCCCAATGAGTATGAATACGGAATTTTAACGGTAGTTTTAAGAGTAAAAGACTCAAAAGGATTTTTTTCAGATGCATTTATCGGTTTGAGTAATCAAAATCAAACTTCAAATTCTTTATCCTCCTATTTATCCCCTCAAACAATTGCATTGATCTCTTTTAGTATTTTTATCGGCTCGGGGATTTTATTAGTAATTTTCAAAGGCAAAAAAAGGTAAGGAAGCTAAAGAAAATTTATTTAGGGTATGAAAGCAAAAACTGTTGACAAATATATTGCAGGGGCTCCCAGAAAAGCACAGAAGAGACTCCGTGAGATACGCGGTCTGATCGAGAAAATCGAGCCGAAGGCAGAGGAGCGGATAAGCTATGCTATCCCGGCTTTCTTTTTAAACAATAAGATGCTTGTTTATTTCGCAGCATTTAAAAATCACGTTTCGATCTTTCCTTTTACAAAAGAGATGGGGGTTTCGATGAAGGAATCGAAAAACTACGAGACGTCGGGAAAAGGCACCGTCAGATTTCCACTGGACAAGCCGTTACCGACGACATTTATCCAAAAAATCGTAAGACAAATGGTTAAAAACAATCTTGCAAGGACGAAGAAATAAAATTCTGTTACAATGATAGACCATGGCAAAAACAGAGCCTATAAAAACAGAGAGTGAAATAGCAGCGCCAATAGAAAGGGTATGGGAAGTTTGGACCAAACCGGAACACATCATTAACTGGGCGTTTGCTTCAGACGACTGGGAGGCGCCAAATGCTGAAAACGATCTTAAAGTAGGAGGAAGATTCAAGACAGTCATGGCTGCAAAAGATAAAAGTGCAAGCTTTGACTTTACCGGTACCTATACCGACATCAAAGAACATGAGCTCATCGAGTATAACATTGACGACGGGCGGCACGTGAAGGCGGAGTTTAAAATAATTCCCGACGGAGTCCATGTCACCGTGACCTTTGATCCGGAAAAACAAAACACCAGAGAAATGCAACAGTCCGGCTGGCAGGGAATCCTTGATAACTTTAAAAAATACACAGAATCAATTTAACAACGTTCTATGTCCCGTGTCAGTACGTATCTAAATTTCCCAAGAAATACCGAGGAAGCATTTAATTTCTATAAATCTGTCTTTGGTTCAGAATTTATCGGAGAGATTCAGCGTTTTTCTACTGTTCCTCCACAAAAAGGCCAGCCTCCGATGAAAGAGGAAGATAAAAATCTCGTAATGCATGTAGCGCTTCCTATCTTAGGGGGACATCTGCTCATGGGCACAGATGCACCGGAATCAATGGGTTTTAAGGTAAAGCAGGGAAACAACATATATATAAATCTTGAGCCGGATACTAGAGCCGAGACAGATAAACTATTCAAAGCGCTTTCAGAAGGAGGAAAAGTGGAGATGAAACTTCAGGAAATGTTTTGGGGCGATTACTTCGGATCTCTCGCAGATAAATTCGGCCTGCTGTGGATGTTTAACTGTACCAGCAAAACCTAACGGATGAGTTTTTACGCTGGAGGATTTATCTACAATCCAACTAAAAACGAAATCTTTCTTCATCTAAGAGACGACAAGACAAAAAACAATCCAAACCTGTGGGCATTCTTTGGGGGAGCGAGCAATAAAAATGAAAACCCTAGAGATACATTTAGGCGCGAACTGAAAGAAGAGACAGGGATATATATTAACCCCGAGTCGATAAAAGCACTACGTGATTATTTTAACCCCGACTTTAATACTCACCGCTACGTGTTCTATATTGTGAATGAAGATGTTCAAATCCAAAGACTTACGGAAGGAAAAAGTACAGGGTGGTTTAAGCTGAAATTAGTATTTAGTCAGAACCTTTCGAAACGTACTCGAGAGGACCTTTTATATTTCAGTTCTTTGCTACAATAATACCGTGGAAGAACCACAAGGCAATACCTTAAACAAACGTATCCGCATTCTTATTTTCACATCTCTGACTCTTGTACTTCTCATATTGGGCCTTTTGGTTTATTTTTTCCAAACCACAGGTCAAGGTAGCAGCAGCACTAAACCACAGGTGCCGGAAGTTGCGCCGGGCACCACCTTCAGAGAACTGGAAAAGCCGGCTGATACTACCGGTTGGAAAGATTTTACGAATAGTCCGAATAAATTTTCTGTTAAACACCCACCTGTATACAGGCTTGAAGCAACAGAGGAAAACCCATATGTCATGAGAATGGCGACAAATCCAACACTACTCAATACAGAGATAGAGCCTTTTCAAAAAGATCTGAAAGTAGAGTTTATCGCAGGACCGGCTGCTGATAATGACAATCTCGAACAGTTTTTCGAAGACCGCAAAGCACTCATGTCGGTAGATGATAAGGTAAAGGTCAAAGAATACATCAAAATCGGAGGCATACCAGCTATGCACTTCGTTGTTGAAAATGAAGCAGGAGAAGGAGAAGAGATGTACTTTACTATTTATCGAAACACAAGACTTCTTATCTATAAATTTCCTTATAAAACAGATCGGGAAAAGGAGTTTGAGCATATACTCTCAACCATTACATTTGAATAATCTATGAAATACAAAAGTTTAATTATATTGCTTGCGTTCGTTATCTTCGCTTTTGTCATCGGAGTAAAGGCGCAACCAATACAACCTACTCAATCCTTGCAGTTAAAAACGTTTAAGATAAATAAAACTTTGGCGGACTGTGGCTATGGACCAAGCGCTGCAAACTGCATAAAGAGCAATCCAAAAACCTGCATTGGCTTACGCGAAAGCGGAGTGCTCGCGGCATATCAAGCGCCACAAGCAGATGGAATTCTTCACGTATGGTATCAAGACGAGCATGCGTTGTCTCTTGGCTCCGGGACGGTTTCACCAATGAATCAAAATCCGGGTCATGTGGTGAATCCAAATACAGGAAATCCAAACGGTGTTGATCCGCAAGGACGTCCTTTAAGACCCGGTCTCTTCATCACCGATATTACCGACAACTCAAAAGATAAGTCCGGAGATTGGGAATGGGGCGGGAAACTTCACGAGGTGCATGAGATCTTTGGGTCATGGAAGTCTCTTAATGCCAGAAACCCGAAGCCTAACGGACGCAACTTAGGACCGGGAAGTCTGAATCCTCCGGCAAATGTTATCGACAGATATACGTCTGAGGTACGATGGGATATGAATAAGTTAAGTTTAAAGAAGGGGAGGACATACCGGTTGGAGTTTATGGTACATGACGGTGATTTTGGTGGAGATTCAGGAGAAAAATGCGCTATTATTAATTATTAACTCATATGACTAAGAATCCATTTCTAAACGCTCTCGCAGCGCTGACATATATCTCGATCATCTCTTCGGTGATGTTTTTTACAGTAGATAAAAAACTTGGAAATACGATTCTTGTTCCAATCTTTATGTTGTCGCTCTTCTCACTTTCCGCAGCAATAATGGGATATATTTTTCTTTCTCAGCCCGTACAACTATTTCTGGATGGTAAAAAAAAGGCTGGAGTAAAGCTTTTTTTACAGACCGTAGGAATTTTCGCCTGTATACCGGTATTGGTATTAATACTCATTAATACAAAAGTTTTGCGTTAGCGTTTGTAACGCTTCTTACCAAACTCTTAAAAAAGACAGTTATCATAACAACATGAACACCATTGGTTATTTTGAGATACAGGCTGATGATCTTGCAAGAGCCCGGAAATTTTATTCCGATATTTTTGAATGGAAATTTATAAGAGAAGAAAGTTTTCCCATTGAATACTACCGAATAGAGATGGCAGGAATTAATGGTGGTTTGTTGCCCCGTCCTGCAAAAACTCCACCGCCCATGCATGGCACTAATGCATTCACAAACTCTGTCGAAGTTAAAAACTTTGATGAGACAGCAAATAAAATTCTCAAAAACGGAGGAGTAGTAGCTCTTGAAAAATTTGCAGTTCCGGGCCGTTGTTGGCAGGGTTATTTTCTTGATCTTGAGGGAAACGTTTTTGGTATATTTCAGGTAGATCCTAAAGCTGCGTGAGTTTATGGATTCAGATTAACAGTATCCGGACGCTTTACCCCATTCTCAAAATCTTCAACTGTAGCGTACCCATATTTTCGTACCTCTTCCAATACCCGCGCTTCCATTT
Organism: Candidatus Microgenomates bacterium; assembly: GCA_025451885.1. Taxonomy (GTDB): domain Bacteria; phylum Patescibacteriota; class Microgenomatia; order UBA1406; family GWC2-37-13; genus 2-01-FULL-40-42. The sequence goes on along the minus strand of JANWJL010000001.1, from coordinate 15,502 downwards.
TTCTTCGTGCTGCATCCCTTTGACCCATAAAGGCTATGTATTCCCGATCTGTAACAGAGGAGAATGAAATCTGTCGAAGTAGACGAGAGAAATCTCTTAATTCGTCAGCATCAAATGGCATAGTAAACATCTTAGGCTTAACCACTAAAACAGGACGCGACCTCTCTATGTCCAAAACCTTGCGGGCACATCTCAATTCATCATCATGAGTGATATCAATTCGGCGCTCATGGTAGGTTTCCAGAAGATCTTTAGTCATATACTGGACTCGAGTAACAGAAATAGCAGTATTCCCATGCCCACGTTCGACAAACATAAGATCAATATCGCCACTGCGTGCTCGTAAGTTACGACCGGCTGCGAGATCAGTTTTAAGAACTAAAGCTTCGGCTCTGCGGACCAGGCGTTCAGTGGGAGAAAAGCGCCTTGCAACAGCTTCTTTTAAATTCATGGGGTTATTATACATACTTTTAAAACAACTTGTATACTATTTACATGAACAAAAAAATCCTTAAGGGAATTGGAGCGGTAATTGCAGGATTTCTCACGGTTTTTGTCTTAAGTACAGTGACGGATCTTATACTGGAAGCGGTTGGAATATTTCCTCCACTCACTCGAGGATTATTTAATACCAACCTTCTTGTTCTTGCACTTGCTTACCGTACTGTTTATACAGTACTCGGAGGATTTGTGACTGCCAAGCTTGCGCCGAACAATCCGATGAAACACGTAATTATTCTTGCAAGCATCGGGACCGCTGCAGGAATCCTGGGTGTGGTTGCAACATGGGGAAAAGACTTGGGACCGGAGTGGTATCCGATCACCTTGGCAGTACTTGCATTTCCCTCGGTTTGGCACGGCGGCAAACTTTATCAAAAAAAACACGGCAAGAAGTAAATGCCTATGGATCTACTGTGGTTGATAGGAGAGGGCTTTCTGGTAAAGTCCATTGCCAGCTTTGATGATACGATTACCAGAATTCCGGTTATTACCCACCTTACGAAAACATATAAGGGAAGAATCGCATTTTCGGTCGGGACGCTCCTAGCCCTCACTGCTATATTATTAATCGCAATATTTTTTTCCGGAATAATTAATCTATTTCCTTACTCAAGACAGCTTACTGCAGGTCTGATTTTTATTCTCGCGGTATTATTATATTTCGACTTATTTCTTACTGCTGAGAGTCGCTACGAATCAAAAATTCTCTCACAAGAATCTTCACATAAACTCTTGAAGATTACGTGGATGGGATTTGTGGTCTCATTTATCACATTAATTGACGACTCATTCGTACTACTGCCATTATTTTTACGTGACCATTTGAGTAACTTTTATTCAGTCATCGGCGTATATTTAGCAGCCCTTGCACAGATAGTCCTTGTCATTTACTTTGGGGAAAGTCTGAAAAAAATTAAACATAAAAAAGAACTCGCAGCTGGCTCTCTCGTTCTCTTATCAATCCTAGTTGTTACCGGAGTAGTCTAATACCATGAAACTGACTCTTGCTTTGATAGCTGCGGCGCTCGCTCTTATTGGGAATATTCCATACATAAAAGATATTCTTAAGAAAAAAGTACAGCCCCATGCATACACATGGTTTATCTGGACGTTGGTGACTACGATTACTTTTTCAGGTCAAGTCGCAAAAGGGGCGGGGGTTGGAGCGATTCCCACTGCGATATCAGATATTTTCACCATCGCGATTTTTCTATTCTCACTCCGGTATGGATTTAAAAGAAAAGCAAAATCAGACACGGCATTTCTCATTATCGCCTTATTAAGTCTTATCCCGTGGTATTTGACGAAGGATCCGACTCTATCTGTCATTATTGTGGTATCGATTGATCTGGTCGCGTTTATTCCTTCTCTTCGAAAAGCATGGTACTACCCAAAGACCGAAATCGTAATCTTATATCTCATGAATGTTTTGAGGCATTTTCTTGCACTCTTTGCCCTGGAAAATTATAACGTTGCAACAACCTTGCACTCCTTCGCAATGATCATTGCCAACTCATTAATGGTGATATTTTTGTATACTCAAAGTAATGGGAGACCCAAACGACATAATAAATCCATTTGAATGCCCGGTCTGTGGATACTCAGCAGTGTCAAAGGAGGAGCTCGACGTTCACTTTGAGCAAAAAGCTTCCGATGAAGAACACCAAGAATACGCCGGAAATCCAAAGGAGAAGGAAATCATTGACGAAGACTCAATCGGCGCTCCTGTAGGAACCCCCGGCCACCCCGGCATAGATGAGGGAACCGACGAATAACTAGGGCTTACTTAAAAGAACAAGAATAATACTTCCAGCTAGTACTGACATCTCTACAATTAAGATGGTGCGAGCATACTGGGGAATCAATAGTTTAGTGCGTTTAGCAGAATTATTAAGACGGATTATTATTAGGCTTAAAGCTCCCATTAAGCCCATAAAAAAAAGAGTAAATAAAATCTTTTCGAAAAATATCGCAATTTCCATAGAGTTAATCAAGTTTTTTTACTGCTGCTTTTTCCATAATTACTTCAATTTCACGTGGAGCCTCAGGTTTTACGAAGACAAAAGGCTCAGGTCTTTCGAGTCTTTGAAAGTGGATATAAACGTCTTCAAGATGGAGCAAATCAAAAAGAGGATTTGATGCAACTCTTACAATCTCTCGTACCGGAGTGGCATCAATAAAGACTTCGTCAATATGTCTCCCACCCAGAGTAAAATGTCTACGGTGCATGATTCTTTTATTGGTGATAATATAAAACTGATAAAACCAAAAAAGATAAATATATGTCCCAAATACAGCAGAAGCTCCTAATACGAGAAGGAATACATGAAACAAGACTATAAATCCGTAGGACGGAACAGTAAAAAAGTGTTGCAGCGATAGGAAAATTGCTGTACCGAGAATGAAGAGCAATAGTATTACTGGGAATATCATCGGGAAAGCTAATCTCGTCCAGTGTTGTCGTTGGACACATACGATTTTCTCCCCCGGGGAGTGTCTCAAAAGATCCAGATTTTCGTAATGCCTAGCGTGCACACCTAGTAGTATAATTCTAATAGATGGAAATAACAGCAGGTAGTAAATTGCTCGACTTATCTGGAAAAACTGCAATAGTGACGGGAGCAGTAGGAATTGGGTACGGAATTGCTTTTCGATTAGCAGAAGCGGGAACAAATGTCATCGTTGCAAGCAGAAATGAAACAGAGGTAAGCGAAACCGTTGCTAAACTTACTGAAAAGGGTTCGAAAGTAAAAGGAGTTACGGTGGACGTCTCAAAGGAGGAAGATGTGAAAAAAATGGTAGAGGAAGCTGTTTCCGAATTCGGTTCAGTGGATATCTTAGTGAACAATGCAGGGATTTATCCTTCCATACCTGTTCATCAGATGACACTTGATGATTTTGAAAAAGTGCTGTCGGTAAATCTTAAAGGTGTCTTTCTCTGCACGAAATATGTTTCGGAGCAGATGATCAAGCAAGGAAAAGGAGGAAAAATCATTAACATCACTTCCATAGACGCACTTCATCCCTCATCTGTAGGGCTCGCTCATTATGATGCCTCAAAACACGGCGTCTGGGGTTTTACTAAAAATGTAGCTCTTGAGCTCGCCCCACATAAGATTTGGGTAAACGCAATAGCGCCAGGTGGAGTTGCGACGCCAGGAGTTGAACGATTGCAGAAAGCAATGCCAGTCCCTCAAGGAGTAGACATGAAAAAACTCTTGGAGACTTTTCTTGCAAAAATACCTATGCACCGAATGGGTGAACCAGATGATATTGGCAAAGTTGCCTTATTTCTTGCATCTGACATGTCCTCCTATATGACAGGCACCCAGATTGTAGTTGACGGAGGCGTTTTGTTGTCCTAAAATCCAATCATGGAGCTTTCATTATTTCTCGCAAAAATATGGGGTCTCTACGCAATCGTTATCTGCCTTTCACTTTTAGTAAGAAAAAATAGTTTAGTCAATATACTCAAAGACTTTAATAACGAAGTGTTAGTCATGCTTTCTGGAGTAATAGCCTTTGGTATAGGGTTGGCTCAAGTTTTAAGTCACAATCTCTGGGTAGCAGACTGGAGAGTCCTCATAACCCTATTTGGATGGGCAGCTCTTTTGAAAGGACTAATGTTGTTATACTTTCCTAAAAAAATACTTGCGGTTTCTAAAGGAATAACCAAAACAGGCTTACTGCAAGTAATTTTGACAATTTATCTTCTTGCGGGGATTTATCTTGTGTATGTAGGCTTCCGTTCTTAAATGTGGTCTTCCGTATCCTTTTCAGCGTCTGCTTTAGTTTTGTGAACAGTCCCGTCTTTATGGTGGGGAGGCGAGTAGATCGTGTATAGCTTAAGCGGTTTTTCTTTTGAAGTATTTACTACATTGTGTTTGATGCCCGCAGGAACAACAATTGCATCGCCATCACCGACTTGTTTTTCTTCACCATCCATTACAACCTTGCCTTGTCCCTCCTCAATTCGCAAAAACTGGTCAACGATTTCATGAACTTCTTCTCCGATCTCTCCACCCGGTTCTATGAGCATCACTACTAGTTGAGTGTGTTGACCGGTGTAAAGCACCTGTCTGAAATTTGAATTCGACAAAGTAAGTTTTTCAATATTTGCGACATACCCTTTCATATAATTCACCTCCTCTCAGAATTTTATTGTAACATTTTACTGTTCTTTCAGAAATCTTACCCATTCCTTACTTGAATTGTAAGAAGAGTTTGTTAAACTGAAATTCTATGCAGAAAATTACACCATGCTTGTGGTTTGATAAAAATGCAGAGAAAGCGGTAGATTTTTATCTCTCAATCTTCAAAAACTCAAAAAAAGGAGCAGTATCTCATTATGGCAAAGAAGGGTTTGAGATTCACGGAATGCCGGAAGGGACAGTATTGACGATTGATTTTGAACTGAATGGGCAAAAGTTCGTTGCTTTGAACGGTGGTCCGGCCTTCAAATTTAATGAAGCCGTTTCTTTTATGATTACCTGCGAAGACCAGGAAGAGATAGACTACTACTGGGAGAAGCTTACTGAAGGAGGAGATCCCAAGTCCCAGCAATGCGGTTGGCTAAAGGACAAGTTTGGTCTTTCATGGCAGGTAACACCTAAAGACATGGACGCATATATGAGAGGACCTAATTCCGAAAAGGTAATGGCTGTTTTACTGAAGATGAAAAAACTTGTAATAGCCGACCTAGAAAAAGCAGCTAAACAAAAATAAGATCATTTTATTGTCATTTAGTTAGTTTTTTCTCCCCACTCTCCCATTTTCTTAAACATTCCTTTCAGAGATTTTCCCTTAGACGTAAGAGTGTATTCGACGCGTAGTGGCACCACCGGATAGACTTTTTTCTTCAGAAGACCCTGATGCTCAAGTTCGCGTAGACGTACAGATAAAGTTTTTGGACTAATTCCTTTTAATGCTCTTTGAAGTTCACCAAAACGCTTAGTGCCATCAAAAAGAAGGTGAAGGACATGAAGAGTCCATTTGCTCCCGATCACTTTTAGAGTTTTGGTGACGCCGCAGTGTGCATGATTTTCTGACATAGTCTATTGTATCATAAGCTACTTCATTTATTGTAACTACTTTACAAAAGAAAGTAAATACTGTATTATTCAAAATATGAACAAATTTGATAAGTTAGCTGATGAAGAATCTTTAAAAAAAACAGTCGAAGGACTCAAGAAAAAAAACATTGCACCCTTCGTTGTAAATACAGGTAAGGAGGCGCATGACAAAGTGTTGGAATTAATTCCAAAAGGAGTTTCCGTGATGAACGGATCATCACGTACACTTGAGCAGGTTGGTTTTATAGAACATTTGAAATCGGGAGATCACGGTTGGGACAATCAGCATGAGACGATCCTGACGGAAAAAGACCCATCCAAACAGGCAAAACTCCGTAAGCAAGCGCTACTTGCCGATTACTACCTCGGGAGTGTTCATGCAGTTACGGAAGACGGCGACTATATAGTAGCTTCAAACACAGGAAGCCAACTGTCCCACATCGTCTACTCTTCATCCAACTTGATTTTTATCGTAGGCACGCAGAAAATCGTTCCAACTCTTGAAGATGCCTTGAAGCGTCTTGAAGAATACGTTGTGCCTCTTGAAAACGAAAATATGCAACAAAAATACGGAATCAACACACAGGTGAACAAGATCGTCATCGTAAAAAACGAAAATCCAATGGCAGGAAGAAAAGTCACCATGATCCTTGTCAAAGAAAAATTGGGATTCTGACCTCTTTAAGAGTTTTTATTAAAAACATAATCTGCTATAATAATTTTCCGTTATAAGTTATTCAAAATCTATGAAAATGAATTCTGTAGTACATTTCGAAATGCCGGCAAAAGACAAAAAAAGAACCGCGGATTTCTACAGCAAAGTTTTTGGTTGGAAGATGCAGCAGCTGGGTAAAGAAATGGGAGATTACCTACTCGCAAATACAACCGAGACCGACGAGAAAACATCACGGCCAAAACAACCGGGAGCAATAAACGGAGGCTTTTTTAACTATGAAGACAAGCCCGGTTTCAATGTTCCTCATCTGGTCATCGCAGTAGAAAACCTTGAGGAAAGCATGAAGCAGATCAAGGAAAACGGAGGAGAACTAAGAGGAGAAGCCATGGACATTCCAAACATCGGAAAATACATCTCCTTTAAAGACACCGAGGGAAATGAAGTGGGCGTGCTTCAGCCATCGGCAATGTAAAGGACATGGATGTTACCCAGCTCCGTCTTCTTAATCAACGTTTAACCGGTAAAAAATTTATCAAACCGGACGAGGTAGTCGGTTGGCTCGGAGCGGTACAGGCACAGGATTACCCGGCTGCAAAATGGTCTCTTGGACTCCGTCTAAAACATGCAACGGACTTCAGTATAGAGCAGGCTTTTAACAAAGGAGCAATACTCCGTACTCATATAATGCGCCCCACTTGGCACTTTGTTCTCCCTCAAGACATCCGCTGGATGACTGAATTAACGGCACCAAGGGTAAAAACATTACTTGCACATTACAACCGGAAACTTGAGCTTGATGATGCTTTATTCAAAAAAAGCAATGCTGTCCTCATTAAATTTCTTCAAAAAAAACATCTTACCCGAAAAGAACTAAAGTCGACTCTGGAGGATGTTGGTATCAAGACCGATGTGCAGCGGCTTGCCCATATCATAATGTGGGCGGAACTGGATGCATTGATCTGCAGCGGACCAAGAATAGGAAAGCAGTTCACATACGCATTATTGGAAAACCGCGTACCAAAAACGAAAAAACTAAATCACGATGAATCTCTCGCAAAACTTTCCATGAAATATTTTCTAAGTCATGGACCGGCACAATTAAAAGATTTTTCATGGTGGTCAGGGCTTACGGTCAAAGATTCCGTAAAGGGTCTTGATTTCATAAAGTCAAAACTTATCAACGAGAACGTAAACGGGAAGACCTACTGGTTTGCAAAAAACAGTCCAAAAATAGAAAAACAAAATATCCAAGTCTTTTTACTTTCGATTTACGATGAATACACGATATCTTATAAAGACAGAAGCGATCTGAGCGAAAAACGTGAAATCGAGAAAATGATCTCGATGGGTAATGCACTTACAGCCGTCGTAATAATAAACAGCAAGGTAGCAGGCACATGGAAAAGAATTTCGTCAAAAAACAAAGTAGCGATAAAGCTTAGTCTGTTCCGAAAACTTGATAAAAGCGAGCAAGAGGCGTTACAATCGGAAGCAATACGGTACGGAAAATTTCTGGGCGTAACGGCGGTTATAGAGATCTAATCAATCTCAGGCGAGTATCGTATGGCCAGAATTCTGGATCCCATAAGTACGAGGATCGTAATCAACAAGATGGCAAAAGACATAATATTCTTATTTCCTCTAAACCAAAACGAAATTACTTCATTCAGCATAATGATAAGCACGGTATCTATAATGAATGTCACGCGCACTCTTCCTTCTGCAAGATAATTAAGCGCTGTCCTCAAAAGTTCTACTAAAGCAAATATAACCAACGTATTAACCAATGTTTGTCTTAATGAAATTTCTACGTTCTGCGAAAGAAGAAGTTTGAGATCAATAAAGGTCTTTACGATACCGCCAAAGATTCCAAGAAAAAGGACGATGATAAGAACTCCTAAAAGAAGCGAAGTAATTCTTGAATAAATCAAAGAACCGTTTTGCTTTTTTACTTTTTTCCGTGCCATTTCAAAAGCTACTATATAGAAGAAGAAGAAAAAAAGCAATTATTATTGGACGGTGGTGGAGTTTGGGGTACCTGTTTCTTTTGCAGGTTGAGACCCGTCAGGATTCGGTGAAGGATTTTCAGGGACAGGAGGTAAATTGGTTGGTGGCAGAGGTTGCGGTGGAGGATTATCCCCGGGCGACTGTGGAGTTACCGGGCCGGGTTGAGCAGTTGTTGTGGTTGGCGGTGGCTGCAGTTTGGTAAAGACGAAATTCTCCTGACTTTCTACATAATCTACAAGAATCGTATCTCCTGCAATATATTTCTTTTGGATAAGCAGTAGTGCCACAGGATTTTCTATCGAGCTTTGGACAAGGCGGCGTAAAGGTCTGGCTCCGTAAACCGGATCGTATCCTTCTTTCGCCAGTTGGGAAAGGGCTTTGTCGGTCACGGTCAGGTTGATATTTTGCTCCTTCAGTAGTTTCTTCGTCTTTTCTACGCCGAGCTTGGCAATCTCTACCATATGCTTTGGCGAAATCGGCTCAAAAATGATCACCTCGTCAAAACGGTTTATAAGCTCAGGCTTAAAAAACTTATGAAGCTCGGTCATGACAACCTCCGTAAGTTTTTTAGCATCCTTTTCTTTTTCTTCCTCTTTTTTAACTGAAGAAAGCTGTTGTTGAATCAGCACGCTTCCGATGTTGGAGGTACAGATGACGATGGTGTTTTTAAAAGATACGGTATTTCCTTTATTATCCGTTAACCTTCCGTCTTCAAGAAGTTGAAGTAGAATATTAAAGACATCCGGATGGGCTTTCTCAACCTCGTCCATAAGCACGATAGAGTAGGGCTTTCTCCGCACCGCTTCGGTAAGTTGTCCGCCTTCTTCGTATCCTACATATCCCGGTGGCGCGCCGATCAGCTTTGCGACCTCGTGTTTTTCCATGTACTCGGACATATCAAGACGGATTATTGCGTCATCCCGTCCGAAGAGCACCTCGGCCAATGATTTTGCGAGTTCCGTTTTTCCAACACCGGTTGGTCCAAGGAAAATGAATGAGGCGATTGGTCGTCCTGTACTTGCAAGGCCGATGCGTCCGCGTCTGACCGCCTCGGCTATAGAGCCTACAGCAAGTTCCTGGTTGATCAGTCGTTTATGAATGAGTTTTTCAAGATTCAAAAGCTTCTGGCTTTCATCCTCGGTGAGTTTGGCTACCGGTATGCCGGTCCAGTTGCTGATGACTCTTTCGATATCGCTTTTGACGACGCTATTATCCTTTCTTTTTCCTCCTGCAAACTCAAGCTTTACCTCTGCAGCTCCCTCATCAATAAGATCGACTGCCTTATCCGGCAAAAATCTCTCTCCGATGTATCTTTTCGAAAGATGCACCGATGCATCGATTGCTTCTTGTGAGATCGTGACATGATGAAAGGATTCATACTTCGGTTTAAGATTCAAAAGCATGCTGACTGCCACCTCTTCACTTGGCTCATCGACATTAACCGGCTGAAATCTCCGCTCAAAGGCCTTATCTTTTTGAAAATGTTTCCGGTACTCGGAAATCGTGGTTGTACCAACGATCTGAAGCTGTCCTCTTGATAGAAACGGCTTTATGATATTTGATGCGTCGGTTGATCCCTGCTCGCCACCTGCACCGATAAGAGTATGTACCTCATCGACAAAAAGGATAATCTGACCCTGTGCAGCCTGGACTTCGCGGATGACGTTGCGCATTCTTTCTTCGAACTCTCCCCGGTGGCTTGCGCCTGCTACCAATGAGGTGACCTCAAGCTGGATGATTTTTTTTGAGGAAAGTTCTTTTGGAGTTTTTCCCTGAACTATCGCTTGGGCAAGTCCTTCGACGATTGCAGTCTTCCCAACACCTGCTTCACCTATGATGATCGGATTATTTTTAGTTCTGCGAAGAAGAATGTGAATGACACGTTCGATCTCTCTATCTCTTCCGAAAACCGGATCCATCATATTCTGTTTTGCCATATCGGTCAGGTCAACACCGTATGTCTGAAGCACCGATTTTTTAGAAGGACTTCCCACTGCAGCGGTCTTCATAAGTTCTTCAAGTTTGGAAGGATCAAAACCATGGTTTCTTAGTGTCGTTGCTGCAGAAGCAGCGTCTGGTTCGGAAAAAATTGCTTTTAGAATATCAAAAGGACTTATGAAAAAAACTTCCTGTGTCTTTGCGAGACTAAGGGCTTTATCCAAAAGCTTAAGACTTTTTTGACCCAGAGTCGGCTGTCCGGTAAAGGTTCCGTGGACCTGGGCATTCTGCACCTCTGTCAGAATTTTTTCAGAATCAATTTCCGCCTTCTTAAGAAGACTGAAAATATTTTTATCATAAAGAAGTCCGATTAAAATCTGTTCGGGCTCGATGTATCCTTGATTGATCTTCCGCGCCTCTCCTTCTGCTTTATTCAAAACCTGAGTAGAATCACTGTCCAGCTGGCTTAAGACCGAGATACTATTGCGGACACCGGGAGACATCGAGGAGCCGACAACATTTACATTTTCCGGTGGTTGTTGGGGTTGGGCCTGTTGGGGAGCTTGAGCAACAGGTTGCTGTGGCTGTTGAACCTGCGGCTGCTGTGGTTGTGTTCCTTGCTGGTCGACAAACACCGGTCCCTTAGCGCCTTTTTTATTTTTGAACAACCCGCCAAGCATAATTTATTATATCTGTCTATTGAGAACAAGTAAAATCGTTTGCGTTCTTCATCTTCACCAATCCTCCCCACTCAACAAGCGTGAACCCTCTTCGTTCTGGGACTCGAGGTAAAATGGGTTCTTCTACAGAAATTTTATTCGCAAGTGGTTTAAAGTAGTAACGCATGCGGATAGTAGTGTCAGGCTGTGGTGAAACGTTCAAAGGTTCTATGTTTTCGATCTGTTCATGTGTCAAAATTCCGATAAAATAGGCATTCGTCTTAGGAAGAATTGGAAGCCAATATTTCTTAAAATCTGCAATCTCATGACTTTGAAGCCCAAGCTGACGTAAATTCTGATCGAAAAACGTTTCAAGTTCATTATAGTCGACTATATATCCGGACTTGGGAATCTGAATTGCAGAGTCTTCGATCCTCGACTCGTAATAGAGATAAGGAAACGTCTTCCCATCAGCAGTTATAATTCCGGTTGGGTCGGCTTGAATCTTCCACCCTCCTTCTTCATAGTGAGGTTTTGAAGCCGTTAAAAATCCCTTTGGTGAAACTTGAACTCGAATATCAGCTGATGCAGGAGGATAGAGATAGATTGCAGGCTTGCAAGACGGTGTCCACCAAGAGTATTGAGGAGTCTTCACAAATTGGATAGATCTTAATTGTAAAGTATTAGCAGGACCGCTTGCAGTATCGATTGTTTTATCTGAAGGAAGATATCCGTAAGCGTCATTGTTATCGATAAGATATTCCATATTTACATGGAAATAAAGAGGATATTTTTTATTTTTTATCGTAATACTGCCATCTTGTTGTGAACCCTCCAGAGACTTTATCGAACCTGACGTTGTCTTAACCGACCCATAGACATATGCAGGAGCATGGATAATCTCAGGTAATGGATCCAAAATATCTTTTGAATTAAATCCTTCCGGAGGAAACGTTTCCTGTGGGTTTGTTGGCGAAGTGATGGCGACTATGCCACCGGACCCCTTGCAGTTTTTTATAGTATCTGGAATCGTGACTCCATGTCGAATGTAGATATCAAACATGTACGCAGGAGGAGTGCCTTTTTTTCCTTTCAATAGAAATACGATATCACTTGCTCCGATCTTTTGACCGAAGATATTGGACCCCAATGAATAGAGACCTTGTCCTTTGTAGTCTCCCAACTTTTTGAGCTCTTTGAATTTAGATTCTTCCACGATGGGAGCGTCCGTTTTAAGCAGGTCATAAACAGATCCACTAAACGTAATCGTTGAGCTCGTGATGGGGGCGCCATCATCGATACAGGCGACTTTTGAAGTTGAAATTTCTCCGGTTCCCGTAACTGATTTTTTTACAGGTGTAAGATTATTTGCCACCCCCCAGCCAATCAGGCCAATAACTGCCCAGATAAAAATATTCATCTTGTATGACTACTTTTTTTCTTTTTCGTCACCGATACTTGAAAAGTTGTTTTTCTTCTTATCATCAGCGGTTCTTTCAAAATGAAGCTCCTTTGGTTTTTCCTCGGACTTCTTCTTAACATCCACAAACTCCTCGGTTGCCTTTTGCTTCAAGACACTAATCACTGCTTTTGCAGCCTCTTGTTTAGATTTTAGATATGCCACGACCTCGGTCTGTGAAAATCCTCCGACCAGAAGAAGCGGGAGAATTCTTGAGGCTTTGGACATACCCTCTCTTCGCTGATTAGCGTCACGGGACGAGAGGAGGTTTATAAGCTCGTCGACATCTTTCACATCTTTCTTTACCCATTCCTCTCTGTTCAGAGGACTGCCGTCAGGTCCTTTTGGAGGTTCGAGCTTCTGATAGTTTTCCATCCAGGTCTTTTTGACCTCCTCGTAGTCGTCGATACTTACGCTTTGCACCTGATTGACCGCAGGAAGCGAATCAAGAGCCTCACCTGATGCAAGTGTTTCTGCCGCCTTTAGCACCGTGTCGGCTACAGAGCTTCCCTGTTCCTTTTCCTGTTCAAGCCGCGTCCTTACATATGAATAGTGCTGTTTGTCTTCGGATGAGGTCACGGTGTCGGGTTTGCCGATGCCCATAAGCGTACTTTGAAGCCCCTCTCTTAAGTGCGGCTGTGTCTCATACTTTGCGATATCTCTTATCGATGGGATCGCCATATCGATCAACCTCAATATTTGAGTATCCTGCTGGGTATAGCGTGGTTTGGAAGCCTCTGAATATTCACTGGCTCCACGATATGCGCTGCTTCTCTCGTAGTTGATTGCCCGCGCCTGACCGGTCGGATGTGAGGAGCTCGGAGGAGTGACCCGGGGTCCGCCGGAAGGCAGGAAGCGGTTATATAAACCGGATGTTGACTTAAACATCTGATAGATGCCTTCCTGAAGTGGATATTCTTTAAACGCATCCAGGAAAATCTTTAAAAGAAGAAAGGGCAATAGAATCACAACCCACAACATAAGAAGCGAGACTACATAGAGACTGAAGGTACCAGGATAATTTACAGAGTTTGCGATACCGATCTGTTGACCCGGACCCCCGATAAGAATATTGACAGAGGTCGGATAAGTAAGATCTGCTCCGCCAAGGCCGAACGTAAGGGGAATTCCGGAAACAGCCGCAGTACTTGAACTCCAGATTACAACCAGACCGGAAAGAAGGACCGCAAAAAGAGGAGCGTACAGCACCCATCGCAAAAATTCCGCGATCCAGATCTTCGCAGTATTTCTTACCGGATAAAACAATAGAAGGAGAGGAAATATCGGAGAGAGTATTATGAAAAACCACAAAATAATTTTCCGGATCAGTAAAATTCCTGCCATCGCTAAATAGGTGACCGATGTAGCCCTGACCAAAAACAACGTGATGATTCCGGACTCATTAAACTCATCACCGATTCGTTTGAATCCCTGGAAGCTTGTGTAATCAAATGCTATGTTAAGAAGATTTTTTGATGAGATGATAGCCCTGTTGGGGAGTCTAAGGAAGAATCCCTGGATTATATCGGTAAGCTGATAGATAAGTTGAATGATCGAATACGAAAATACGATCAGAAGAACGACGAAGATAAATTTGGGGATAAACTCCTTAACCTTAAGATTTCTACCGCGCGTTACCACAAAAATGAATGCCCCTATAAGCACCATCAGAATCAGAAACGCGTAAACGATGTTTCTTATTCCTACCCACGCCTGTGCAAGAGCATTGGGTTTGCCGGGCAAGACATTAGCCCAGTCATATGTCTGGAGGGTCCAGTCTAAAAACGAACGCGTCCTTGCTGCAGATTTTCCAACAAACGTAACCTCGGTATCTGCGGTCCAGTCTGCGGTGGAGGCAGTTGTTGCCGATTCGCTGGCGGTCTGTGCCACAGCAGTATGAGAGAAAGAAAATAAAGGAAGCACGATCAAAAGACCCAAGATAAATAGCCGGAGAAGTTTTTTCATCTATTTACTCAAAACCCGGGATTTGTAATACCTGTACCAGTACGATCTTCAAAAACAATATTCCAAACAACGCAAAAACAAGGCCGAATATCGAGTAAAAGATATATGTTTTAGCCCGGCTTACTTCGTCAGGACGGGCCTGCGAGGTCATGAAGACGTAGCTTCCATACAAGAGAAAAAAGAAAGACGTAATCCCGATAAGTCCGACCCCAAAGTTATAGAGAAATTGCGCAAAGTTTGCCGGATCAGCAGGAATACATCCGAGGTCAGTAAGGACCTCACCGACTTTACATCCCATGTTTTCATGGTAGCACATTGCACAGGCAAGGGCAAAATCAATGTTCGTCCCATTATGAACCTGCAAACAGGTCTCTATCAACCTTGAAAACAGACCCAAAGCAGACTACCATTATAGACATCACGATGGGAAGCCAAAAAAACCAAAAAAAAAGCGGTTTAAGCAAAAAAGCAGTAATTATTTTCTCCTTGATCTTACTTATACTGATTGTCATTGCCGTACTCCTCATGAGCCAAAAAACGCCACAAAAAGAGGGTGTCACTACAGCAGTACGGGAAGAGCCCTCGCCTACGGTTGTCATAACGCTGCCGCCCAAAGGGACATATCTTGAAGACCAACTGATCGTAAAGTACAAAGAAGGGAGATCGCCGGCAGAGCTACAGGATACAGCAGAGGTAGAGCAACTTAAAAAGGCGGATCTAGACGCAGGCATGCTCCAGCGCACAAAGCTATTGCCAAAGGCCACCGGCCAGATGAGCCTGTATTACGTAGTCGTTCTTAAAAAAGGGTCGGACTTAAAAAAAGCCATGGAGATCTATCAGGCCCTTCCTCAGGTATCAGAGGTACAAATAAATGCGATCGTTAAAGCTCAATAACTATATTAGGAAACACCGGGCGACCTTTCTCGCACTGATTGCTCTTGTTGTTCTTTTGGCATCTGCATTCCTTTTTTTGAAAAAAGACCAAAAATTTCCGGAAAAGAGAACCGCTGTTTATTTCCCGGAAAAGACATATGTCCCCAGCCAGATGGTCGTAAAGTATCGTAAAGGACACTCTGCGGATGATAAAGAAATTCTTGCACTCGACAGACAGGTTGGTGTGGTTGAGAAAAAAAAGATATTTTCTACCGATAATCAATTTCTCTCAAATTACTATCTACTCTCACTGAAACCGGGAAGCGATGTAATAAAAATCGAGAATCTATAT